>NZ_JAFCXE010000012.1:0-211001 GCF_049897905.1 Pararhizobium sp. PWRC1-1
CGGGTATCAAAAGCGGGCGGAGGACCAGAGCCAGCAAACGGTCTCCAACGACCGGGATCCCGACGGCCTTCCGCCCGCCCCCATTAAAGCACAGTTCAGACACACAGGATCCCTGTGACAGGCACAGGAATGACGGAGGGGGGAGATTTTTCGTATCCAAATTCAATCGCAAGTATTGGTGTGCCATTTAACCCTAGGACCGCTAGTGTTTGCCCATTCCATTTTTAACAAATTCACTCCTAACCCCCACAATTCCCGCCACAAAAGGCTGACATGACGGGGCAAGGCATCGCAATATGCGTCTACGACTATACAGAATACGGTGAAACATGACCCAGAACGTCTACGACAATCCCGAATTCTTCGAAGGCTATAGCCAGCTTGGCCGCTCTGTCGAAGGGCTGGATGGGGCTGCCGAATGGGCGTCGATCCGGGCGTTGCTGCCCGATCTGAAGGGCAAGCGGGTTGTCGATCTCGGTTGTGGTTTCGGCTGGTTCTGCCGTTTCGCAAAGAACGAGGGCGCAGCAAGTGTTCTTGGTTTCGACGTGTCGGAGAACATGCTGGCGCGGGCCAAGGCAACGTCCGATCCGGCGATCGTTTATGCCAAGGCCGATCTTGAAGTGCTGGACTTGCCGGAAGCATCCTTCGATCTCGTCTACAGTTCGCTTGCCTTCCACTATATCAAGGACCTTGAGGCCCTGCTGGCGCGTGTGCATGCGGCGCTGGTAACCGGCGGCCAGCTGGTGTTTTCGATCGAGCACCCTATCTACATGGCACCGGCCCATCCCGGCTGGTCGAAGGATATCGACGGTCGCGCGACTTGGCCGGTCAACGGTTATCTCGATGAAGGTCCGCGCACGACGGATTGGCTGGCGAAGGGCGTCGTCAAGCAGCACCGGACAATGGGGACGCTGATCAATATCCTCATTAGCCTCGGCTTTGCGCTGCAGCATGTCGAGGAGTGGGGGCCGTCGCATGAGCAGGTTGCCGCCCATCCGGAATGGGCGGAAGAGCGCGAGTGGCCGATGTTCCTTCTGGTTTCTGCGCGTAAGTAAAGGCTAACGTTTTGGCTTGACCAGGCCATCGAGAATACGGGTCAGGACCGCCGTCGTCGCCTGAAGATCGCCCGCGCCGATGTCCGCTCCGAGCGCATTTGCCCAGGACGCCTGCCGCGTCTGGATGTCGCGCAGCACAGCGCGTCCCTCCTCGGTCAGCACCAGCAGCTTGGCGCGCTGGTGGGCCGGGTTGTCTTCGTAGCGGACCAGGCCTTCCGTTTCCAAAACATCGGCAATGCGCTGCACGCCCTGGCGCGCGAGCCCGAGCACGCGGCCAATCTCGGCCACCGGCATGCTGGCATGGCTTGCCGCGGCCAGCACCTGCCAGCGGGCGCTGGTCTGCCCCGCCGGTTTCGCCAGCGCGTCACCCTCTGCCGTCAGATGTGCGGCCAGCCGGATGACGGAGATGGAAAAAAGGGCGAAAGCATCACCTTCCGCGGTTCGATCTGGTTTCTTCATGTTGACAACATATTGTCATTCTGTACAATGTGAATATGACAATACATTGTCATGTCTGGGCGGTTTAGGCAAGGGAGAGCGGATATGAAAATGACCTACAAGGGAAGCTGCCATTGCGGCAAGGTGCGGTTCGAGGCCGATATCGACCTGGATGCCGGCACCGGCAAATGCAATTGCTCGATCTGCACAAAGCGGCGCGCCTGGGGCGCGACAATCAAGCCGGAGGATTTCCGGCTGCTGGCGGGTGCGGGTGAAATGACTGACTATCAGTTCGGCACGATGAGCGGCCATCATCGCTTCTGCCGCATCTGCGGCATCTCGCCCTTCAGCGACGGTTATGTCGAACAGATCGGCGGCGCCTTCGTCTCGATCAATCTCGCATGCCTCGACGATCTCGACCCCTCGGTGCTGGCGGAAGCGCCGGTGACCTATTCCGACGGGCGCAACAATGCGTGGTGGAACACGCCGGCGGAGACGCGGCATTTGTGACGTTTGATGTCGTCAGACGAAAACGGTTTCCATGTGGCGGCAACCATAGACGGAATGTTAGAGGGAAGAACTATTCCGCCCATTCCGTGTCTGCCGTAAAAGCGATGGTCAGCCAGCGGTTGGGACCTTCGCTGCCGATGCGGGCGCCGATGTCATCGCGCAACTGGTCCCACTGCTCGATCGTTCGGGCGGGCATGCCGGGCGGCACGATGAAATAGAGTTCCACCTGCATCAGCCGGCCGATGCGGGCGACATAGGCGCGGTGGGAGAGGAAGGCCTGTTCCTGGACCACCTCCTCAGCCACCTCATCGATCCTTGCCCGCAATGGCGCTGGCGTCATCAGCAGGATATCGGACAGCGCCTGGCGCACCGTGCCGATAGGCATCGGGATGATGACGACGGAGACAAGCGCCAGAACGGCCGGGTCGATATAGGGCGCGATCCAGGCAAGCGGCGTGCCTTCGACGAAAAAGCCGCCGATGAAGGCGATCAAAAGGGCCGCCGTGATGCCGGCGGACATGAGCCACGCGGTGGCATCCAGCGTCAGAAACTCGGAGCGGATGGTGGCGTTTTTCTTGCGCACGACGGTCGCCATGGTCAGGCATGCCACGAGCGTAATGGCTGCGTAGAGGATCGCATAGTCGAATTCGAGCGCATGGCCACCGGAGAGGATGCTGATAATCGCGTTGATCAGCGCGTAGACGGCGACGCTCATCAGCAGGATGCCGTTCAGCCCGAGCACGATCGGTTCGAGATGCCAGAAGCCGAGGGAAAACCGTGCCCGAAGCTTGCCCTTGCCGCGGCTCGGATCGGTATCGCTGGCAATCAGCTTGGCGACCACAAGAGCCAGCGTACTCATGCTGGCGTCTGCAAGCGAATAGACCCCGTCGAAGGCGATCGAAAAGGAGCCGGTGACGATGCCGAATGCGATGCCGGAACAGGCGATCAGGATGGTCACGCCGATGGAGATTTTCAGGACAGTCTGTTCGGATTGCATGGGTCTGCTCGGAGTGGTGGGATTTGGGGCGGGGCTTGCACAAGGGATTGTGGGCGCGTTTGCCGCATTTGCCTATATCGCAATGACGGCCGAATGGCGGCCTGGCAAGAAGCGGAAAAAGAGATACCCCTGAATCCGTTGGGATCCAGGGGTATGACGATATTTGATGAAAGCCTGTGGTCTTTTTAGCCGAGATCGCCGAGATCGCGTACCGCGCCGCGGTCGGCCGAGGTGGCGAAGGCGGCGTAGGCCTTGAGCGCGGTCGTCACCTTGCGCTTGCGCAGTTCGACCGGCTTCCAGCCCTTGGCGTCCTGTTCAGCGCAGCGGGCGGCGATTTCCACTTCACTGACGCGCAGCGAGATCGTCCGGTTGGGGATGTCGATGTCGATCATGTCGCCTTCGCGCACGATGCCGATCAGGCCGCCATTGGCTGCTTCCGGCGAGACATGGCCGATCGAGAGACCGGACGTGCCACCGGAGAAGCGGCCATCGGTGATCAGCGCACAGGCTTTGCCCAGACCCTTCGACTTCAGATAGCTGGTCGGATAGAGCATTTCCTGCATGCCCGGGCCGCCCTTGGGGCCTTCATAACGGATGACGACGACGTCGCCGGCCTTGACCTCATTGGCAAGGATCGCCTTGACCGACGAATCCTGGCTTTCAAAGACGCGGGCGGGGCCGGAGAATTTCAAGATAGATTCGTCCACACCAGCCGTCTTCACGATGCAGCCGTTGGGCGCGATGTTGCCCTTGAGGACAGCCAAGCCGCCATCCTTGGAGAACGGATGCTGGGCATCGCGGATGACGCCTTTTTCGCGGTCGAGATCGAGTTCCTTCCAGCGGGCGCTCTGGCTGAAGGCGACCTGCGTCGGTACGCCGCCGGGGGCGGCGCTGAACAGCTCGAGAGCCGCCGGATTATCGGTGACGGAAATATCCCATTGCGACAGGGCGTCACCCAGCGTCTTGGCATGGACTGTCGGCAGGCCGGCATTCAGCAGGCCGGCGCGGTTCAGTTCGCCGAGGATCGCCATGATGCCGCCGGCGCGATGCACGTCTTCCATATGGACGTCGGACTTGGCGGGCGCGACCTTGGAGAGGCACGGAACCCTGCGTGACAGGCGGTCGATGTCGTCCATGGTGAAATCGACTTCGCCTTCATGGGCGGCAGCAAGGATATGCAGCACGGTGTTGGTCGAGCCGCCCATGGCGATATCGAGCGCCATGGCATTCTCGAAGGCACCCTTCGAGGCGATAGTGCGCGGCAAAGCGGTTTCGTCGTCCTGTTCATAGTAGCGCTTGGCGAGACCGACGATGCGGCGGCCGGCTTCCAGGAACAGCTTTTCACGATCGGAATGGGTCGCCAGCGTCGAACCATTGCCGGGCAGGGACAAGCCAAGGGCCTCGGTCAGACAGTTCATCGAATTGGCGGTGAACATGCCAGAGCAGGAGCCGCAGGTCGGGCAGGCCGAGCGTTCAATAGTCTGGACGTCCTCGTCCGACATGTCTTCGTCGGCGGCTGCGACCATGGCGTCGACCAGGTCGAGCGAATGAATCTTGCCGTCGGAGAGCAGCACCTTGCCGGCTTCCATCGGGCCGCCGGAGACGAAGATCGTCGGGATGTTGAGGCGCAGCGAGGCCATCAGCATGCCGGGGGTGATCTTGTCGCAGTTGGAGATGCAGACCATCGCATCGGCGCAGTGCGCGTTGACCATGTATTCGACGCTGTCGGCGATGATTTCGCGCGACGGCAGCGAATAGAGCATGCCGTCATGGCCCATGGCGATGCCGTCATCGACCGCGATGGTGTTGAATTCCTTGGCGACGCCGCCGTGGGCTTCGATCTCGCGGGCAACCAGCTGGCCAAGGTCCTTGAGGTGCACGTGGCCTGGCACGAACTGGGTAAACGAGTTCACCACCGCAATAATCGGCTTGCCGAAGTCGCTGTCCTTCATGCCCGTCGCGCGCCAGAGGCCGCGAGCGCCGGCCATGTTGCGGCCGTGGGTGGTGGTGCGGGAGCGATAGGCAGGCATGGACGTCTTCCTTGATCTTGTCTGGGTGAACGGCAGATATAGGGTTCAGGGACCACAATTGCAGCGGTTCCTAGCGCAAAACTGCGCCCGCGTCACGAATTTCGTAACAATATTTCGTGTTTTTTGGATAGCGGTGGTATCGCGGATTTCCCGATCTTGCACGCCTGGATGGATTGTCCTGCGTCGGCATAGCTCAGAATTGCGCGTTTTGCCGGACTTACCCAGTTTGCCAGCCACAGCGGGCGGAATTTCTGCCCAACCGATTGATTTCGAAGAATAAGGCTGGCTGCCTACCTTGTTTGGGGGATGCGTGGCGCAGCGTTTCCATCTTTATTGCCGGTGCTGGACACTTTGCAACCCGGCAATTTCATCACGTAAACCATTGTACAAATCTCCTCTCCGGTCACGGGGAGGGGATTTTGCGCGCTATACCAGCGGGCTCCTGCGCCCGGCGAGGTGATCCCTGTTGAGCGCCTCCATGATGTCCCTGGCGTCGTCGCGGTCAAGGCCAGTCAGATCGCGCCCGTCCGAGGCGGCGGGCACGCGCGTGACAACGTCGATCACGGTCCAGGTGCCATTTCTCTCCTGATGGAGTTCGTAACGCGGTTCCTTCACAGGCGAAATCGTCCTTGCTGGTAGCGTGTTTCAAGTGGGATGTTTCGACACCGCGTCACGGTCGGGCGGCTGCTGCAAAGTCAAACGGTCTGCCGGTAAAGATAAGGTCAGGACGGATAGACGCCTAACGAAAAAGGCCTCCCGGTTTCCCGAAAGGCCTTTAGAAACTGGATGGTGGGCGTAACAGGGATTGAACCTGTGACCCCTACGATGTCAACGTAGTGCTCTCCCGCTGAGCTATACGCCCATCCAATGTCGGCGCATAGACCATAAACCTCCTGGGGCGTCAATAGGCTTTTTTCGGCTTTTTGACAGGAAGTTTTGCGGCCCTTGCGGCGCAGGCCTATGCGGCCAGCATCTTGTTCACTTCGTCCACAAGATCACGCAGATGGAAGGGCTTGGACAGCACCTTTGCGTCCTTAGGCGCTTTCGAATCAGGGTTGAGCGCCACCGCGGCAAAGCCGGTGATGAACATGACCTTGAGGTCGGGATCGAGTTCGGTTGCCCGGCGGGCGAGCTCGATGCCGTCCATTTCGGGCATGACGATGTCGGTGAGAAGAAGCGAAAAAGGCTCTTCGCGCAGCCGGTCGTAGGCGCTGGCGCCATTGTCGAACGACGACACCTTATAGCCGGCCTTTTCCAGGGCTTTCACCAGGAAGCGGCGCATGTCGTTATCGTCTTCGGCGAGGAGGATTTTTGGACTCATGGATTAAAGCCGTTGCACCTTACGTGTCGATGTCGGGAATTGCGGTAACGTCATGAAACCGCATGTGGGTAAATATCCGGTGAAGACTTAACGTCAAGCCTCGTTCACTGGCAGGAAACGACTATGGACATGATTGCTGCCTGCTGGCAACATACACGAAGCATCAAGATTGTGACATGGTAAAAAAGGGCTGCGATGACGCAGAACGTCAGCGAAACCGAACAGTTCGAAGTTCGCGAGCCGGAAATGCAACGCATTCCCTTTGTCTTCAATTCCCCCCACAGCGGCAGGGTGTACAGCCGGTCCTTCCTGGAAAAATCCCGTCTGGACGATCTCTCGATACGCCGCTCGGAGGATCATTTCGTCGACGAACTGTTCCATTCCGTAACAGATCTGGGCGCGCCATTGTTAATGGCGCATTTCCCGCGTGCCTTTCTCGACGTCAACCGCGAGCCCTATGAACTCGATCCGCGGATGTTTGACGGACCATTGCCGCCGCATGCCAATATAAGCTCCATGCGGGTGGCGGGCGGTCTCGGCACGGTGCCGCGGCTGGTGGCGGAAAACATGGAAATCTATCGGGGCCGCTTTCCGGTCGCCGAAGCGCTCGAGCGGATCGAAACCATCTACAAGCCCTACCATGCCTGTCTGCGGCGGCTGATTGCCCGCACCCATGTACAGTTCGGGCTGGCGGTTCTGATCGATTGTCATTCGATGCCGGGCAATATCCGGCTGGCCGGAACGGGCCAGCGGCCGGACTTCATCATCGGCGACCGTTACGGCACCAGCGCCTCCGCCGATCTGTCACGTGCCGCCGTGTCGCTGCTGGAGGATCTCGGCTTTTCCGTTGCCCGCAACAAGCCCTATGCCGGCGGTTTTATCACCGAACATTATGGGCGCCCGGCGCGCGGGCTGCATGCGCTGCAGATCGAGATCAACCGCGGTCTCTATGTCGACGAGGCAACGCTGCAGAAGAAGAAGGATTTTTCGATGCTGGCTGAGGCTATCAGGATGTTCCTCGGTGGGCTTGCGGCACATGTGCAGACGTACACGCCAATCACATCGCTGGCTGCCGAATAGGCCGCCTTTTTTCCCTGACATAAAGACAAAAAAAACCGCGCTTTTGGCGCGGCTAAGTCTAGGGAGGAAACACCCAAGGAGGGTATTTACAGTCACAAGTGACTGTAGGGAAAAGCTAATATTGCAGCGCACAATTGTCAAGCAAGGTTTGGCCATAATTGGTGCGGTGCGCCAAAACCTAAGAATGCCGAACTGCCGAAAAATGTCCGATTTTGCGGTTCTTTCGATTTTTGAGGCACGTTCTTCGCGAAACCGGAGCAATACGGCTTTCACATCTGCCGATACGCTCGATTTTTTTTGATTTTCTCGCCGGAGACTTCTTTTTCAAAAAAATGTGCCATAAGCACATTCAGCCTTCCATTTCCCGATTTTCGTGAGGTTTCATGCTGCCGGACCGTGAATTTTTCGATCGCCTTGCCGATGCTGCTAAGGCGCAGACCCTGCCGCGATTCCGCACTGGTATCAGCGTCGCCAACAAGGAAGCCGCCGGTTTCGACCCGGTGACCGAGGGCGACCGCGCGGCCGAGACGGCGATCCGCACTTTGATCGAGGCGCATTTCCCGGATCATGGCATTCTCGGCGAGGAATTCGGCAATATCGGCCTCGACCGCGATTATGTCTGGGTGATCGATCCGATCGATGGCACCCGGGCCTTCATTTCCGGCCTGCCGGTCTGGGGAACGCTGATCGGCCTCTATCACAAGGGCGAGGCGGTGATGGGGCTGATGGACCAGCCGTTTACCGGCGAGCGCTATTTCGCCGATGGCAAGAACACCCATTATCGCGGGCCGGGCGAGGACAAGATTGTCTCGACGCGGCCCTGCGCCGACCTTTCCCAGGCGATCATGTTCACCACCTCGCCGCATCTTTATACCGGCGATATCAAGACCCGCTTCGAGGCGGTGCAGAGCAAGGTTCAGCTCGCCCGCTACGGCTGCGACTGCTACGCCTTCGCGCTGCTTGCCGCCGGTCATATCGACCTCGTCATCGAATGCGGCCTGAAGCCTTACGATGTCGGTGGCATCATTCCGCTGATCGAGCAGGCCGGCGGCATCGTCACCGACTGGAATGGCGGTCCGGCGGAAATGGGCGGCGAAGTCATCGCGGCCGGCAGCGCCGAAATCCACGCACAGGCGCTGGCCATCCTGAAGGGCTGATTGCCGAACTAGGCAGTGAGGTCCTCTTTTTCCATCAATGCCATATCCCCGGTGCTGCCGGGGATGAAGGCCTCGATGGCGGCGATCGCCTGGGCGCGATAGTGATCGGCTTCCTGCAGAAGCTCGTGCCGGGCGCCGTCGATGGGGATCATCTGGCCGGCGCGGAAGTTGCGGGCAAGCGTCTCCACGGCCAGGTGCGGTACCAGTCTGTCCTGCGTCGGCGCCAGCACGATGGTCGGTACGCGGATTTGCGTCAGGTGTTCGCGGGCTGAAACGCGCCTGATCGCCTTGAAGGTTTCGTGCAGCCAGCGGGCGGTGGGCGGTCCGAGCGCCAGTTCGGGATGGGTGTCGGTCAGCGCCTTGTTGCGGGCAAAGCGCCGCCCATCCGAGGTCAGAAGATTTCCCGGAAACGGCCGCGATCCCCTGTCGCGCATCAAGGGAAGGGAGCCGAGGCCAAGTAGCGTGAAAACGCAGGCCAAGAAGCTGATCATGCCATGACCGACCTTTTGGCCGCCAAGCGCCATGAAGGGGGCGGCGATGGCCAGCCGGTCGATGCGGCTGGCAAGCATCGGCGCCTGTGACAAGGCGACCAGCGCCCCCATCGAATGGGCCAGCATGAAAAAGGGCAGGCGCGTGTCGGGCAGGACGATCTTTTCGAGGAAGGTCGACAGATCGCTCTCGTAGTCGGAAAAGCGCCTGACGTGACCACGCCGCGCGTTTTTCAGCAGCCGCTCGGAACCCGCCTGGCCGCGCCAGTCGAAGGTTGCCACCCAGAGACCCCGCGCAGTGAGTTCGCCGATCGTCTCGGCATATTTCTCGATCGATTCGTTGCGTCCCTGCAAGAGCACGACGGTGCCCTTGGCGACTGGCGTATCCGATTTGAAGATGGCATAGCGGATCCTGCGGTTGCCTACGCCCTCGAAGAAACCGACGGTGTGATTGCCGGGGATCGGGTTGTCCGGGGTGGAATGAAGCGTAGGCGTCATGGGCAAGTCCGTGTCCGGCGGGTCTTTGAGGGTGCGATGCTGGCGCAAGGATGCGCCGGCAATGCACCGGATTTGTGATGGCTCATCCTTGATCGACAGCGATTAAGGAACGGTGCAGGTGAGGCAGCAGAAATACGGGAGCAATTGCCCGGTCACAGAAAAGGACGGGGAAAAAGGGCCGGAAACGGTGTGGGGACGATATACCGTTCCCGGCCAGAGACAGTCGGTCGGTTGAGGACAGGCAGCATGTGGGAGAAGGGACGTTCACCGCCGCTGCCAGCCTCGTCTTCCGATACTGCTGTTCTATCGCGGCAAAGCTGAACGCAGCTCGAACCGGCCGTTCATCCTGCGTTTATCGACGGCCGGGCGGATCAAGCGGGTGCTGGAACTTGTCCGCCTGGGGTCTTGAAGGCCGCAAAATTAATTCCCATCTCATCCTCACGGGCGCCGAAAAACGGGCTCGTTCACCGGTTCTGCCTTCGCCGCTTCAAGGGATGACAGAGCCAAGATCGCACACCAGTTGCTCACAAGAGGACATCATGCGTCACGTTGATTTTTCCCCCCTTTACCGTTCCACCGTCGGTTTCGACCGTCTCTTCACCATGCTCGACAGTCTCGGCCAGCCGGACCAGTCTCAGACCTATCCGCCCTACAATATCGAGCGGACCGGCGAGAGCACCTACCGGATCACCATGGCCGTTGCCGGTTTTGACGAAAGCGAACTTTCGATCGAAGCCCGCGAGCACACGCTGACCGTCAAGGGCGAGAAGAGCGAAGAAAAGGCGACTGAAAACCAGTTCCTCTATCGCGGCATTGCCAAGCGCGCCTTCGAACGCCGATTCCAGCTGGCCGACCACGTGGAAATCCAGTCTGCTTCGCTGAAGAACGGCCTGCTTCACATCGATCTCCTGCGCGAGCTTCCGGAAGCCGCCAAGCCGCGCCGCATCGATATCGTTGCCGCCCAGTCGGCGCCGAAGCAGAT
Source organism: Pararhizobium sp. PWRC1-1 (assembly GCF_049897905.1). Lineage (NCBI taxonomy): Bacteria > Pseudomonadati > Pseudomonadota > Alphaproteobacteria > Hyphomicrobiales > Rhizobiaceae > Pararhizobium > Pararhizobium sp. PWRC1-1. Next base: position 10,557 of record NZ_JAFCXE010000012.1, read on the forward strand.
CGAAGCAACCCAGGTCAACGGTAGCGCCAACTAAGCTGTTGACGAGAAGATGCAGCGTCTGAACAGGCGCTGCTGATAATCCAAAGCCGTTTGCAACCTTGTGTTGCAAGCGGCTTTTTTGTATGACGCAGAGTGGGTGATGATCTTGAAGAGGGGTTCAATGAGCGAACTGGTATCCGTGCTGCACCCTGGTGATTTGCCACCCGCGTGGCGCACGAGGTTGTCGCCCTATCATTTCGAACGTGATGAGGTTGGCCAATCATCAGCAGGTGTCTTCAAGCTGGCCAACGGGGGAGACCCGGGCCTCTTCCTGAAATGTGATCCTACTGGTCCGTTCTCTGAATTGCCGGATGAGGCAACGCGGCTGCGATGGCTTGCGGGAGCCGGGATTGCCTGCCCGAATGTGATTGCGCAGGACGTTCATGACGGACGGAACTGGCTGCTAATCAGCGCTATGCCGGGCCGGGATCTGTCCGCCGCCGCGATCACGCCGCAACAGTGCATTGGGATATTGGCCACCGCTTTGCAGCTGTTGCACGCCATCGATATCCGGACCTGCCCGTTCGACCACAGCCTTTCTAACCGGCTGGCGCTAGCCAAGGCGCGGATGGAGGCAGGGGAGGTTGACGAGGACGACTTTGATGAGGCGCGGCTTGATCAATCGGCCGAAGACCTCTTCCAGCTTCTTGAAACAAAAAAGCCTGACGGTGCCGATCTCGTTGTGACGCATGGCGATGCGTGCTTGCCGAACCTGCTGGCGCAGGATGGCCGGTTCAGCGGGTTTATCGACTGTGCCCGTCTGGGCGTCGCTGACCGCTATCAGGACCTGGCGCTTGCCTATCGCAGTGTTTGTGACGATTTTGGCGAGGCTTGGGGACGAGCCTTCCTTGATCTCTACGGTGTCCCCCAGCCGGATCGGGCCAAGCTCGCTTATTATCAATTGCTGGACGAGTTTTTCTAACTCCTGCCTATTCGGCTGCGGGGACTGCCAGGCGCCGGTTGCGCTCGGCGTATTTCTGGGCAATCACCGCGCAGGCCATCAGCTGGATCTGGTGGAACAGCATTAGAGGCAGGACGATGCTGCCGATGCCCTGGCCGGCGAAGATAACGTTGGCCATCGGCACGCCGCTGGCAAGGCTCTTCTTCGAGCCGCAGAAGGTGATGGCGATCTCGTCTTCCCTGGAAAACCCCATCAGTCGGCTGCCGAACATGGTGACGACCAGAACGACGGTGAGAAGCAGGATATCGAGGACGATGACGACGGCGATGTCGCGGACGGAGAACGTGCTCCAGATGTTTTCCGTCACCGCTTCGCTGAAAGCGAGATAAACGACCATCAGGATCGAGCCGCGATCGACTGGCATCAAAAGCGTCTTGCGGGCGCGGATGAAATTGCCGATCCATGGCTGCAGGATCTGGCCAAGGATGAACGGCGCGAGCAGCTGTAGCAGGATCTGTTCCAGCGCATCGAACGAGAAGCCGCCGTGGCCGCCGGACGCGAACAGCAAGCCGACCAGCAGCGGTGTCAAAAACATGCCGAAAATATTGGAGGCGGACGCTGCACAGATGGCGGCTGGAACATTGCCGCCGGCCATCGAGGTGAAGGCGATCGACGATTGCACGGTCGAGGGCAGGACGCAGAGGAAAAGGATGCCGGTATAGAGCGCTGGTGGCAGAACGCTTTCAGGCAGGAAGCCGACAGCAAGGCCGAGCAACGGGAAGAGCACGAAGGTCGAGGCCAGGATGACGATGTGCAACCGCCAGTGCAAGAGGCCCGCCACCACGACATCGCGAGACAGCCGCGCACCATGTAGGAAGAACAGCAGGCCGATGGCGATCTTCGTTGCCAGGCCGAACCAGTCCGCCGGCGCGCCTGAAATCGGTAGCAGCGATGCAAGGATCACCGTGCAGACGAGGAGAATGGTGAACGTGTCTGGCAGGAAGCGGCGCATATCGATCGTCCAGATAATCGGAAAGCAGATGGCGGCATCATTGTCATTATGATATCGAATGCAAGAAATAACGATTATCACATTTCAGGATGACCAATGCTTGATCTGGTGCAGCTTCGCAGTTTCCTCGCGGTCGAACAGATGGCGAGCTTCACCCTGGCGGCCGAGCGGCTGGGGCTCGGGCAATCGACGGTCAGTCAGCATATCCGCCGGCTGGAAGCCGATCTCGGCCGCAAACTGGTCGAGCGCGATACACATCATGTGTCGCTGACGGCAGATGGCGAGGCACTGCTGGGGCCGGCTAGAGCCATGCTGTCGCTGGATGGCCAAGTGAAATCGCTGTTTGCCGAGCGCAGCCTGCATGGGCGGCTGCATCTCGGCGTGTCCGAAGATTTTGTCATGAGCCGTCTTCCGGCGGTGCTGGAGGATTTTACCCGGGCACATGCCTCGGTCGATCTGGAGCTGACGGTGGCCTTGAGCGGGACGCTCTATCAGATGCAGGACGAGGGCGCGCTGGATCTGGTGTTGGCCAAGCGCCGGATCGGCGATGCGCGCGGCCAGCTGGTCTATCGCGAGCCGCTGGTCTGGCTGGCGCGCGATCCGGAGCGGGTGATGCGCAGCGATGTGCTGCCGCTGATCGCCTTCCCTCCGCCGAGCATTACCCGCAGCGTCGCACTCGAAGCACTGGAGCGGGCGGGCGTGCCCTGGCGTATCGTCTGTACCTGCGGCAGTCTCAGCGGACTGACCGCTGCGGCGCGTGCCGGAATGGGCGTTCTGGTGCAGCCGCGCAGCATGGCGCCGGCGGGATTGCGGGAGATCACCTCCGACAAGCTGCCGCGGCTTGAGGATGTCGAGTTTGTGCTGGTGGCGCGGCGCGGCGCGGACAGGGCGCTGGTAAAAGCCCTGTCCGGTGAGATCCTGTCCACGGTTGGTGGCCTGCAGGCCGCTTCAGGGGCAGGCAAGGTGGTCTGATCAGAGGGCTTTCAGGAACTGGTCGACATCCTCAGGCGTCGTCGCAAAGCTGGTGACCAGGCGGTAGAGGCCTTCGTTCTCAGCGACCGAGTCCGACAAAGTGTTCGGCACCGGCCAATCGTAGAAGACGGCGCCATCAGCCTGAAGCTTGACTGCTGTCTCCTTCTTCAGGACGACGAAGAGCTCGTTGGAGCCGGTCGGCCAGGCAAGATGGGCGCTGTTCGACCTCTCGATACCCGTAGCAAGCCGGTCCGCCATGCTGTTGGCGTGGCGGGCAAGGTCGAGCCAGAGGCCGCCTTCGAGATAGGCATCGAACTGCGCGGCGATGAAGCGGGACTTTGAAAACAGCTGGGCGGAGCGCTTGCGCAGATAGCCCATTTCCTCGGCCTTGGGCGTATCGAACAGGATCAGCGCCTCGGCGCACCAGCAGCCGTTCTTGGTGCCGCCAAAGGAGAGCAGGTCGATGCCGCGTTTCCAGGTCATTTCGGCTGGCGTCGTATCGAGCGTCACCAGCGCATTGGCGAAACGGGCGCCGTCCATGTGTAAAGGCAGCTTGGACGACTTGGCGATGGCGGCGATCGCATCGATTTCGTCCAGGCTGTAGACGGTGCCGGCTTCGGTCGCCTGGGTCATGGTGATCGCCATCGGCTGGCCGCCGTGGACGCCGCCGCCGCGGGTCCGCTGTATTTCCTTCTCCAGCCGGGCCGGATCCATCTTACCCATTGGTCCATCGACCGGGGCAAGCTTGGCGCCATGCGAGAAAAATTCCGGCGCGCCGCATTCGTCCGCATTCACATGCGCTTCGCGATGGCAGAGCACGTGACCGCCCGGACGGTTGGTGCTGGCCAGCGCCAGCGAGTTGGCAGCGGTTCCGGTGGCGACGAAAAAGACGGCGACCTCACGTTCGAACACCTCTGAAAGCGCCTTCTCGACCTTCTTATCGAGATCGCTGGTGCCATAGGCAGGCGCAAAGCCGCCGGCGGCCTTGACGAGGCTTTCGGCAATCACGGGATGGGCGCCCGCCCAGTTGTCGGATGAGAAAATCATGATGCGATCCTGCTGTTTCGGGGAAATGTCCCCGAATTGAATGGTCAGGAGAGACCATACGGATGCGGTCGCGGCAATCAATCCAGACAAGGCGAGATAGGACAATATCAGACCAGTTTGAAACCAAATTGAAGAAAACGAGGGGTTGGCGAAAGAAAATTACAAAAAGGCGAAATTAACCGCAATGTTCGGTAAAATAGGATCGAATATTTTGCATTAGTGGTCTTGCAGAGGAGGGTGCTTTCTGGCATAGAGCCTATGAAATAGGACAGTATGACTGTCCTATTTCGGTCTCAAGACCGGAAGGACGCCGGAAAGCCCGCCTGATGCGGCTTCTGGCTGACGATTGTAGACCGCGCCGGACGCTTTCTTGTCCGGGCAGGTGGGACAATCGCGATGGTCGCGAGCACTCTGTGCCGGATGCAGTCAATGCTTCATTTGCGACCGGATCAGGATCATGCAACGATAATGCCGGTGCCGGCTTCAGCGGGACTCTTGCCCGCAAAAGCCTGCCTGGACTGCGGAAATATCCGGTCTTAGCCGGGTTAACAGGAGGGAAGACGATGACGGACCTTACGCCATCCACCGTAACTGGTTTCAACACTGCGCGCCCAACGGCGACGGTTGAAAAAAATACCGCATTTCCGGGCCTGCCGAAAAAACAGGGACTTTATGATCCGCGCAACGAGCACGATGCCTGCGGCGTCGGCTTTGTCGCGCATATGAAGGGCCAGAAGTCCCACCAGATCGTCAAGGACGGCCTGTTCATTCTGGAAAACCTGACGCATCGCGGCGCTGTCGGCGCCGATCCGCTGATGGGCGATGGCGCAGGCATTCTGGTGCAGATCCCCGACCGTTTCTTCCGTGAGGAAATGGCGCTGCAGGGTGTCATCCTGCCGAAGGCTGGAGAATATGCCGTCGGCTACCTGTTCATGCCGCAGGACGAGGCGCAGATCGCCCATTTCAAGCAGGTGATCACCGATGTCGTGACTGAGGAAGGTCAGACGCTGCTCGGTTTTCGTGAAGTGCCGGTCGATAACGCGTCGCTGTCCAAGGCCGAACACATTGCCGCGACCGAGCCGCACCACGTGCAGGTCTTCATCGGCGCCGGCCGCGATGCGGCCACCAACGCCGAATTCGAACGCCGCCTGTTCACGCTGCGCAAGGTGATTTCCAACCGCATCTACGACGCTTTCGAAGGCGCCGAGACCGGTTTCTATCCGGTATCGCTGTCGACCAAGACCATTGTCTACAAGGGCATGTTCCTGGCCTATCAGGTTGCTGCCTATTTCAAGGATCTGGCCGATCCGCGCTTCGAATCGGCTGTCGCGCTGGTGCACCAGCGCTTCTCGACCAACACCTTCCCGTCGTGGAAGCTGGCGCATCCTTACCGCATGGTCGCCCATAACGGCGAAATCAACACGCTGCGCGCCAACGTCAACTGGATGGCTGCGCGCCAAGCATCGGTGTCTTCGCCGCTGTTTGGTGGCGACATTTCCAAGCTCTGGCCGATTTCCTATGAGGGCCAGTCGGATACCGCCTGTTTCGACAACGCACTCGAATTCCTCGTGCAGGGCGGCTATCCGCTGTCGCATGCCGTCATGATGCTGATCCCGGAAGCCTGGGCCGGCAACCAGCTGATGGCGCCCGAGCGCAAGGCATTCTACGAATATCACGCCGCCCTGATGGAGCCGTGGGATGGCCCTGCCGCCGTCTGCTTTACCGATGGCAAGCAGATCGGCGCAACGCTCGACCGCAACGGCCTGCGCCCGGCGCGTTACCTCGTCACCGACGATGATCGCGTCATCCTCGCGTCCGAGGCCGGCACTCTGCCGGTGAAGGAAGAGAGCATCATCAAGAAGTGGCGCCTGCAGCCGGGCAAGATGCTGCTCATCGATATGGAAGAGGGCCGGATCATCTCCGATGAGGAGCTGAAGTCGACCCTTGCCAACCAGCATCCCTACCGCCAGTGGCTGGACAACACCCAGCTCATTCTCGAGGATTTGAAGCCGGTTGAGCCCCGGGCGCTGCGCCGTGATGTGTCGCTGCTCGATCGCCAGCAGGCGTTCGGCTATACCCAGGAAGACACCAAGATCCTGATGTCGCCGATGGCGACGACCGGACAGGAAGCCATCGGCTCGATGGGCACCGATACGCCGATCTCGGCAATGTCGGACAAGACCAAGCTGCTCTACACCTATTTCAAGCAGAACTTCGCGCAGGTCACCAACCCGCCGATCGACCCGATCCGCGAAGAACTGGTAATGAGCCTCGTCTCGTTCATCGGCCCGCGCCCGAACCTGCTCGACCATGCCGGCATGGCGCACGCCAAGCGCATGGAAGTGCGCCAGCCGATCCTGACCAATGGCGATCTCGAAAAGATCCGCTCGATCGGTCACACGGAAGACCGTTTCGACACCAAGACGCTCGACTTCACCTATGATGTGACGCGCGGTGCCGAAGGCATGCCGGAAATTCTCGACCGGCTGTGCGAGCGGGCCGAGGCCGCCGTCAAGGGCGGTTACAACATCATCGTGCTTTCCGACCGCCAGATCGGCCCGGACCGCATGGCGATCCCGGCACTGCTGGCAACAGCGGCTGTGCACCATCACCTGATCCGCAAGGGGCTTCGCACCTCCGTCGGCTTGGTCGTTGAAACCGGCGAGCCGCGCGAAGTGCATCATTTCTGCCTGCTGGCAGGCTATGGCGCCGAGGCGATCAACCCCTATCTTGCCTTCGATACGCTGACCGACATGCACAAGCGCGGCGAATTCCCGAAGGAAGTCGATGGCAGCGAAGTCGTCTACCGCTACATCAAGGCGGTCGGCAAAGGCATCCTCAAGGTCATGTCCAAGATGGGCATCTCGACCTACCAGTCCTATTGCGGCGGCCAGATCTTCGATGCGATCGGTTTGAACTCGGAGCTGATCGACCGGTACTTCTTCGGTACGGCAACGCAGATCGAAGGCATCGGCCTTGACGAGATCGCCAGGGAAACCTTCAATCGCCATCAGGCGGCCTTCGGTGCCGATCCGCTTTTGAAGAACACGCTCGATATTGGCGGCGAGTATGCCTACCGCATGCGCGGCGAAGGCCATGCCTGGTCGCCGGACGCGGTTGCCTCGCTGCAGCATGCCGTGCGCGGCAATGCCGAGGATCGCTACCGCGAATTTGCCGAGATGGTAAATGGCGCAGCGTTGCGGATGAACACCATTCGCGGCCTGTTTTCGATCAAGGGCGCCGAAGCCATCGGCCGCAAGCCGATCTCGATCGATGAGGTCGAGCCGGCCGCCGATATCGTCAAGCGGTTCTCGACCGGGGCCATGTCGTTCGGGTCGATCTCGCGGGAAGCCCATACGACGCTGGCAATCGCGATGAACAGCATCGGCGGCAAATCCAACACCGGCGAAGGTGGCGAGGAAGCCGACCGCTACTTCCCGCTCTATGACGGCTCGCCGAACCCCGAGCGTTCCGCCATCAAGCAGGTGGCATCCGGGCGCTTCGGTGTTACGACCGAGTATCTGGTCAATGCCGATATGCTGCAGATCAAGGTGGCGCAGGGAGCAAAGCCCGGTGAAGGCGGCCAGCTGCCCGGCCACAAGGTGGATGCGACCGTTGCCAAGACCCGCCATTCGACACCGGGTGTCGGCCTGATCTCGCCGCCACCGCACCATGACATCTATTCGATCGAGGATCTGGCGCAGCTGATCTACGATCTGAAGAACGTCAATCCGGAAGCGGATATCTCCGTCAAGCTGGTCTCCGAAGTCGGTGTCGGCACGGTTGCGGCCGGTGTTGCCAAGGCCCGCGCCGATCATATCACCGTGTCCGGCTATGACGGCGGCACCGGTGCGTCGCCGCTGACATCGCTGAAGCATGCCGGATCGCCATGGGAAATCGGCCTTGCCGAAACCCATCAGACGCTGGTGCTGAACGGCCTTCGTTCGCGCATCGCGCTGCAGGTCGATGGTGGCCTGAAGACTGGCCGCGACGTCATCATCGGCGCGCTTTTGGGCGCTGACGAGTTCGGCTTCTCGACGGCGCCGCTGATTGCCGCCGGCTGCATCATGATGCGCAAATGCCATCTCAACACCTGTCCGGTGGGCGTGGCAACGCAGGACCCGGTCCTGCGCAAGCGCTTCAAGGGTGCGCCCGAGCATGTGGTCAACTACTTCTTCTTCGTCGCAGAGGAAGTGCGCGAAATCCTGGCGTCGCTGGGCTTTGCCAGGTTCGACGAGGTCATCGGCCTTTCGGAATTGCTCGAAAAGGATGCGATGATCTCGCACTGGAAGGCCAATGGCCTCGACTTCTCCCGCATCTTCCACAAGGTCGATGCGCCGAAGGAAAAGACCTATTGGACCGAGAGGCAGAACCATCCGATCCACGACATTCTCGACCGCAAGCTGATTGCGGCGGCGATGCCGGCGCTGGAATCGAAGACGCCTGTGACGATCGAGGTCGATATCAAGAACGTCGATCGTTCGGCTGGTGCGATGCTCTCCGGTGAAGTCGCCAAGCGCTACCGTCACAAGGGGCTGAAGGACGACACGATCACGGTGAAGCTCACCGGTACCGCCGGACAGTCGTTCGGCGCGTTTCTGGCGAAGGGCATCACGTTTGAACTGATCGGCGACGGCAATGACTATGTCGGCAAGGGTCTGTCGGGTGGCCGCATCGTCGTGCGCCCGCCGGAAAACTCCAGGATTGTCGCGGCCAAGTCGATCATCGTCGGCAATACGGTACTTTACGGTGCGATCTCCGGCGAATGCTATTTCAACGGTGTCGCCGGTGAACGCTTCGCCGTGCGCAACTCCGGCGCTATCGCGGTCGTCGAGGGCGTCGGCGATCATGGCTGCGAATACATGACAGGCGGTGTGGTCGTGGTGCTCGGTGAAACCGGCCGCAACTTTGCAGCCGGCATGTCGGGTGGTGTCGCCTATGTGCTGGATGAAAGCGACGATTTCCCGAAACGTTGCAACATGGCGATGGTCGAACTCGAGCCGGTTCCGGAAGAGGACGACATGCTGGAGAAGCTGCATCATCACGGCGGCGACCTCATGCACAAGGGCATGGTCGATGTCGCCGGGGACATGACGCGCCATGACGACGAGCGGCTCTACCAGCTGATCTCCAATCATTTGCACTACACGGGCTCGCCGCGCGCCAAGGAAATCCTCGACCATTGGGTCGAGTTCCGTCCGAAGTTCCGCAAGGTCATGCCGATCGAATACCGGCGTGCGCTTGAGGAAATGGAGCGCATGCGGATGGGCATCGCGGCGGAGTAGTTAAAGATCGGCGCCTTGTGTTATGGGAATTCAACCTATGATGGAGGCGCCGATGTCGGCAATTACAAGACAACACAGAAGCAGGATCATCAAAGAAGGCAATCGACGCCTTGTCGCCATTCCGGATGATTTCTTCCTCGAAGGGGAGGAGATCGTCATCGTTCAAGACAGGGACGGCGTCATATCTGTTCATCCGGCGGAAGAAGCCGCGCGTGAAGCGATGTGGACAAGGTTCAATCCTTTCATCGTGTGGAAGGATGGAATGTGGCCAGCGATTATTGAGCCGGACGAATAACAACTGGTGACGGGAAAGGTTTGGAATATGCGTTTCTCCGTTGCCATTCACAGGCTGATTTCAGTTTCCATCGCAGTCGCCGTTCCGATGGCAGTCTATGTGGTGAACGGTGCAGCAGGGTGGGAATTCATCGTATTGGGCGCGGCCGTGGGTTTCGCCTACTGGTATTGGGGACCGGCATGGCCCCCGCTGTGAAATAAGGGACGGGTAGATGGGTAAGGTCACAGGCTTCATGGAAATCGACCGGCAGCTGGCGAAGTATCAGCCGGCGTCGGACCGCATTCGGCATTTCCGCGAATTCACAATCCCGATGTCGGAACCGGAAGTGCAGAAACAGGCGGCGCGCTGCATGGACTGTGGTATCCCCTATTGCCATGGCCCGACCGGCTGCCCGGTGCACAACCAGATCCCCGACTGGAACGATCTCGTTTATAACGGCAACTGGGACGAGGCGATCCGCAACCTGCATTCGACCAACAATTTTCCGGAGTTCACCGGCCGTATCTGCCCTGCACCATGCGAGGAAGCCTGCACGCTGAACCTGGAAGACGCGCCGGTCACGATCAAGACCGTCGAGCAAGCCATTGCCGACAAGGCCTATGAAATGGGCTATATCGTGCCGCAGCCGGCCGTCACCAAGACGGGCAAGAAAATCGCGATCATCGGTTCGGGTCCTGCCGGTATGGCCGCGGCTCAGCAGCTCGCCCGCGCCGGTCACGAGGTTCATGTGTTTGAGCGTGAATCCAAGCCCGGCGGCCTGCTGCGCTACGGTATCCCAGACTTCAAGATGGAGAAGAACTTCATCGACCGCCGCGTCGACCAGATGCGCGGCGAAGGCGTCACCTTCCATTGCGGCGTCAATGTCGGTGTGGATAAGAGCGTGGACAGCCTGATCGAAGAGCATGATGCCGTGCTTTATTGCGGCGGTTCGGAAACACCGCGCGATGCCGGCATTCCGGGTGTCGAATTCCACGGCGTCCATGACGCGATGCCCTATCTTGTCCAGCAGAACCGCCGCGTCGGCCGCGAAAACATCGACAGCGTCGGCTGGCCGTCGGACCCGATCCTTGCCGGTGGCAAGCACATCGTCGTCGTCGGCGGTGGCGATACCGCGTCCGACTGTGTCGGCACCGCGTTCCGCCAGGGCGCCGTCAAGGTCACCCAGCTCGACATTCGCCCGCAGCCGCCGGAAAAGGAAGACAAGCTCGCGGTCTGGCCGTTCTGGGCAACCAAGATGCGCACCTCGTCATCGCAGGCCGAAGGCGCGGTGCGCGAGTTCCAGGTGGCGACGCTCGAGTTCGTCGGCGAAGACGGCGTCCTGACCGGCGTCAAGTGCTGTCAGGTCGATGAGCGCCGCAAGCCGATCGCCGGCACGGAATTCGTTATCAAGGCCGATCTCGCCTTCATCGCCATCGGCTTCAGTGGCCCGGGTACCGACAGCGTGCTGAAGGACATGGGCGACAAGCTGGCCATCGGCAAGGACAAGCGCGGCGGCTCCTTCGTCACTGCCAATGACAAGGACTACCGGACATCGGTCGACAAGGTCTGGGCTGCCGGCGATGTGCGCCGCGGCCAGTCGCTGGTCGTCTGGGCGATCCGCGAAGGCCGCCAGGCCGCGCGGGCGATCGATGAGGCGTTGATGGGCTCGACTGTTCTGCCGCGCTAGTCAAACCCGCCATCGGTCTCGGGACAAAACCCAATTGGAAACGCCGCGTGCCGGGCTGGTGCGCGGCGTTTGCCATTCTGTTGGATCGTGCATCGCCTGCACTTGGGTTGAAATATGGCGCCGCGATCCGGCGCAACATTAACTTGCTGCAATGAAACGGTAATAAACCTTTAATTTGTAAATATTCGCAGCAGTTATAATATCCATCTCAGGCGTATTTCATGATCCATCAGTATTGGTCGCCTGTTTCGGCGCAACTCTGAAAGACAAATCTTGAAAGGAACGCTGCCGATCACCCGACGCCGCGTTCCTGTAACAGGGAACCATGACGCCGCACCCAAACGTTTGTAAGGGACCCTTTGTCATGCCCAATATTCTCCGGACTCACCGTGCCGCAGCGCTGGTCGGAGCCGCCATCCTGGTCGGCGCGGCGGCGTTGCCTTTCACCATCCATCCAACGACTGCGATGGCAGCACCCGCGCAGGCCATCGCTCCGCTTGCCGCAAACGGATCCTTCGCGGATGTGGTCTCTGCCGACAAGCCCGCGGTCGTGACCATTACCACAACGATGAAGGCAACCGACGTGAGCGACAACGGCGACAATTCGCCGATGGACGAGCAGTTCCGCCGCTTCTTCGAGCAACAGGGCATTCCGATGCCCAAGCAGGCGCCGCAACACCAGGAAGGCGAACGCGGAATGGCGCTTGGGTCCGGCTTCGTCGTCAGCAGCGACGGCATCATCGTTACCAACAACCATGTGATCGACAACGCGATCGGCATCAAGGTGACGTTGGATGACGGTACGGAACTGCCAGCCAAGCTCTTGGGCGCCGATCCGAAGTCCGACCTCGCCGTGCTCAAGATCACGGCCGGCAAGCCGCTTGCCACCATCGCCTGGGGCGATTCCGACGCATTGAAGCTGGGCGACCAGATATTGGCGATCGGAAATCCCTTCGGCATTGGCACGACGGTCACCGCCGGTATCGTTTCGGCCCGTGGCCGCGATCTGCACAGCGGCCCCTATGACGACTTCATCCAGATCGACGCGCCGATCAACCACGGCAATTCCGGTGGTCCGCTTGTCGATCACTCCGGCAACGTTGTCGGGATCAATACGGCGATCTACTCGCCAAACGGCGGTAGCGTTGGTGTCGGCTTCGCAACCCCGTCCGATCAGGCGCAGAAGATTGTCGCCAAGCTCGAAAAGAGCGGATCGATCGACCATGGTTATCTCGGCGTGCAGATCCAGCCGGTGACCGCAGATGTCGCCGACGCTGTCGGACTTGCCAAGGCAGAAGGCGCTCTGGTCGCCGCTGTCAACGCGGGTACGCCTGCAGCGCATGCGGGTCTCAAGACTGGCGATATTATCATGACCGTCGGCAGCGAGGCGGTGAAGTCGCCCCGCGATCTGTCGCGGCTGGTCGCCGATCTGTCGCCGGGGGCGAAGGAAGCCATGACCGTCTGGCGTGGTGGCAAGACAGTCGATCTCAGCGTCACCGTCGGTGGTAATGATGGCGATCAGAAGCAGGCTTCCGCCGCCAAGGACGATAGCAAGATGCAGACGGGGCCGAGTATCGGCGTCGCCCTTGCCGACCTGACACCGGATGTCCGCCAGGAACTGAACCTGCCTGACAATGTGACGGGTGCTGTCGTTGCTAAGGTCAACCCTGACAAGCCGGCTGCCGCCGCCGGTATCCAGACGGGCGATGTCATCGTCTCGGTCAACGACAAGGCCATTCTTGGTGCCAGCGACGTGAAGACGGCGATCGCCAATGCGGTGAAGTCCGGGCGCAAGTCGGTGCTGTTGCTCATCGAACGCGGTGATCAAAAGACCTTTATCGCCGTGCCGTTCGCGGCGGCCTAACACGCTTTGGCAGTTCCAATCGCAAGACAAGAACTGTTGAAGGCTCCCCGCCCTCTTTGCGGAAAGAGGGCGGGGTTCTTGCGTTTATCAGAGTGCGTCAGTTGCGGAATACCGGATTGCTGATCACCGTTTCCGGTTTCGATAGCCGGAAATCATCCACCCGCCCCGCCGGAGCTTCGGCAACTTCACCCTTTTCAACGAGACGGTCGCGCGGGCTCTTGCCGTTGCTGGTCAGTACCGCACCACCACCGAGAAGAGTGGTGCTGCCGTCCAGATTGGGATCATCAAGGCCAATCGGCTGGGTCTGGATGATATCCTCGTTGGCGGTGGGGGCGGCAACGACCAGGTCCTTCATGCCGTCAGCGCCGGGAATATCCAGAGCCGACGCGGCGGCGTCGCCCAACAGCTTGCGGATATCCTTTTCCACATAGAAGGCAAGCTTGCGCTTGCCGGCCTTGGTCAGGTTGATACCGTCCGATCCGCGCAAACGGACCTGCTGGCCGTTGATATCGGAGCCCGTCATGACGAATTTGCCGTCCTCATCGACGAAACCATCCCAGATGTCGACAAACGTGCCATCCACTTTTTCGGTTTCCGTGCGGAAGATGCCGTTCAGCGTGACCATATCGGCGGTCATCGATGTGGACTGGAAAGGCGGCATGCCGACCCAGAGAAGCGGTGTCTTGTCCTTGCGGGCAAGCGCAGCGAAGGCGCCGGCCCGGCGGGTATATTCGGCCAGCCAGCGCTCGGTGCGGAATTTTTCCTTCTCACCGCCGATCGACATCTGCTGCCGCTCGTTGGCGCCGAGGCTGATGATGATCAGCGCAGGTTTGGTTTCCGCGATATAGGCGGGCAGGTTTTCAGGCCAGTTGAAATAGTCCTCGCGCACGAGCCCGGATGAGCCATTGGCGCGGGTTTCGATGACGATGCCTGGCGTTGTCTCGAAGGCAGTCTTCAGCCCGTCGCCAAGACTGCCGGCAACGAAGTCGCCGACGACGAGGACTTTCTTGGCCGTCTCCAGCTTTTCGACGACGACGGGAGCGGGCTCGGCAGGGGCCGGTTTCGCCTTCTGCTGTGTCTTTCTGACCTTCGAACGTTGCTGCTGCTGCTGCTGTGGTTGTCTTTGCCGGGGCTCGTAGATCGGAGCGTCGTCATAGACAGGGGGTGGTTGCCTTCGCCCAAATCCGAACAGCATGTCGAGAATGGTCCGGCGCTCCTGCGCGTGCGCCTGGCGGGGCGGTTCCATGACGAGTGCAGTCAGGCTGATCGCGATGACGATCAGGCCGTTGAACAGCCGGTGAAGGCCGTTACTGCTGTCTCTGCCGCTCATGCACCTGTTCCGCACTGTTCTGGCCCGACGTCTAAAGTGTCTCTACGCAAACGCGCAACGCCTCTCTTTCGAAAGGCGTTGCATCAAGGATGCAGAAGGATTGCGCCGCAATTGAGAGCGTTCAACGCGCTCGATCGCGTCTACTTCCGCAGCGCCTTCAGCAGGTGCTGGGTCGGTTCACCGTCGGGTGAAAGGCCATTGCGGTTCTGGAAGGCCTGGATGGCGGCCTTGGAGCCGGAGCCGAAATTGCCATCGACTTCGCCGTCGTAGTAGCCGAGTTCCTTCAGGCGGGACTGCAGCTCGAACTTCTGCTTGATGTCGAGCGAACCGTCCGGGCGGCTCCAGGCCTGCTGCATGCCGCCATAGCCGGCAATCTCGTCGGCGAGAAGACCAACGCCGAGCGCATAGGAGTCCGAGGCATTGTAGCGCTTGATGACGAAGAAGTTCTTGGTCATCAGGAAACCCGGGCTGCCGGGTCCGCCGGGCATTTTCAGTTGGGCACGCGTGTCGCCGTTGCGGAAAGCCTTGCCGTTCGGCCGGGTAAAGCCGAGGGCTGCCCATTGGGCAACCGTCTTCGTCTGGTCCGCATACTGGCTACCGTTCTGCGGCGGCGATACCTCGTAGCCCCACGTCTGTCCCGATTGCCAGCCGTTCTTCTTTAACAGGTTGGCCGCGGTCGCCAAGGCGTCCGGCACCGAGTTCCAGATGTCCTTATGGCCATTGCCGTCGGCATCAATCGCATACAGCAGATAGCTCGTCGGAATGAACTGCGTGTGGCCCATGGCGCCGGCCCAGGAGCCGTTCAGCTCGCGCGGAGTGACATCGCCGTTCTGCAGAATCTTCAGAGCGGCAATCAATTGCGTCTTGGCATATTTGGATCGTTTCGGGTCGGCATAGGCAAGTGTGGCGAGCGCGCGCGGCACGTAATGCAGGCGATCGTCCTTTTCCAGGACGGCCCCGTAATTGGATTCCATCGACCAGATGGCCAGGAGTACGTTCCTGTCGATACCGAAATGCTTTTCGAGTGCTGTGAGCGTGCGGCCATGCTTGACCGCCATCTCCTGACCGACCTTGCGGGTGTAGGGATTGACGCGGCTGTCTATGTATTCCCAAATCTTGCTCTTGAACTCGGGCTGATAGGCAGCCTTCTGCAGCACGTCGGGATCGGGCGTCTTTACCCCGGCAAAGGCCTGGCGGTAGGTTGCCTTGGTAATGCCGCTCTTGGCTGCTGTGGCATAGAAGCTGTTGATCCAGGTCTCAAAACCCGCGTCAGCCGAGGCTGTTGACGGGGAAAACAGGGCTGCGGCTGTCATGAATGCGGCGGCAGCGCAGCGAAGGAGAGTGTGTCGGGTCGTTGTCATCAGCTGTCGTTTCCGTTGGTCGGCGCTTTGCTGCGATCAGGGGTGACCGGCGGTGCGCAAATTTACAGTCATAGAGCCAGCTTCATGCATGGGTTACATACATGTGGTTCCATTCTCGGGCCGTTTAGCCCAGGAGGCAACCGCCAGAACCGAAATCTTACGAAAATGAAGTCAACAAATTCTTTACCATGAATGGGTGGTTAAGTCTTCCTTTGCAAAAAAATAGCAATTTGATGTTTATTGCCTATTGATACCAAGCCTAACCGATTTAAATCACAGTGCCGTGATCCTGGAGATGTCAATGACTGACAAGCGTAGAGTTCGTAAAGCCGTTTTCCCCGTCGCCGGTCTTGGAACCCGGTTCCTGCCCGCGACAAAAGCCGTTCCGAAGGAGATGCTGACCGTCGTCGACAAGCCGGTGATCCAGTATGTGGTGGATGAGGCGCTGGATGCGGGCATCGAACACCTGATCTTCGTCACTGGCCGCAGCAAACAGGTGATCGAGGATTACTTCGACATCCAGGTAGAACTGGAACAGACCTTGCGCGAGCGCAACAAGACGGTGGAGCTGACGCTTCTCGAAAGCATTCTGCCGGTTGCCGGCAGCACAAGCTTTACCCGCCAGCAATCGCCGCTCGGGCTTGGCCACGCCGTCTGGTGTGCGCGCGAACTCGTTGGCGACGAACCTTTTGCGCTGCTCTTGCCCGACATGATCATGCAGGCCGAAAAGGGCTGCCTCAAGGGCATGGTCGAGCTTTACGAGCAGAGCGGCGGCAACGTCATCGCCGTTGAAGAATGTGCTCCCGACCAGACCCACAAATACGGTATTGTCGGCGCGGGCGAAAAGGTCGGCGACGGGTTCAAGATCACCAAGATGGTCGAAAAGCCGCCGCAGGGCACCGCGCCATCCAACTTCTTCATCAATGGCCGCTACATCCTGCAGCCGGAAATCTTCTCGATCCTTGCCACCCAGGAGCGTGGCGCCGGCAACGAGATCCAGCTGACCGACGGCATGCTGAAGCTTGCGCAGACACAGGATTTCGCCGGTTATCATTTCCGCGGCAATACCTATGATTGCGGCATGAAGGAGGGCTTCATCCTGGCAAATGTCGCGTTTGCTCTGGCGCGCAGCGATATCCGGCCGGGTGTTGAAGGTCCTCTGAGGGCCTTGCTGCAAGGCCTGAAATAAGTCAGCCGTTAGACGTCAAAAAGCCCGCTGCGGTCAAACGTAGGCGGGCTTTTTCATGTCTGGATCAGCGGCGTAGCGTCAGGCCAACACCGACGCGGGCGACATTGGTCGCTGGGCCGCTGTCGCGGGTGGTGTGCTCGTAGCTGACATCGCCGGTGAGGGAGAGATAGCGGTTAAGATCCCAGGTCAAGCCAGCACCTGTCGCCCAGACATTCTCGTCACTGGACGTGCCGCTTTGGAAATTGCGCAGCGTCAGGCTGTTTGAAAGCCGTGCTACCAGCGCGGAGCGGAGTTCGTGAGTCGCATTGGCGCTCAGCGTATAGACCATCGCACCGCTTTCGCCGGCGGTGGTCGAAGGCTCAATGCCGGTGGAGACGCCATAGGTCACATTGGTGCCGCGCTGCGGCGACCATCTGATCAGGCCGTCGACGGTGAAGCCTCTCAGTTCGTCGAGCCGGTTGTCATCAAACCGGTAGGTCTGATAGCCAAGCGCGATCTCGCCATTGAGCTTTTCTCCGAGATCGGCCTCGATGCCGGCGCGCGCACCATAGCTGTCATAGGATCTTTCGAAGCCTAACGTGTCCTTGCGCAGGTCGTAGATCGACTTCCCGGCGGACGCTTCGATGAACGGAATAAGCGCTGGCGACAGTTCATAGCCGACACGCACGGTGACGGCGCCTGCATTTCGGTTTCTATCCTTCAGCGATAGCGTGCCGCCGTTTTCCAGTTCGGCGCTGCCATAGACATAGCGGTCGAAATCGATCTTGGCCGAGCCGCGCAGGATGCCGAAATCGCGCTCGATGCCGGCACCCAGCGTATATTGATCGATGCCGGACTGGACGCTGGCATTGCTGATCGCGTTCGGGTCGGTCGAATCTTCGCGTTCGAAATGATAGCCTGCTTTCAGCGTTGCGGTTGTCTGTTCGGAGAGGTCGAGCCTGAGGGCTGCTTCGAGGTCGGCCGTCGGTTCCGTCTCGCCGGAGCCGGAGACATTGCGCTGCCATGTGCCTTCGCCAGTCACCGTCAGCTGGTGACGGGACCAGTCGGAGGTGAGCGTGCCCTTCAGGCCGGTCTCCAGGTAGCTGCGTTTTTCTTTCGAGCTGCCGGTCTTGTTGCTTTCGAAATTGTAGGTCTGGCCGAGCGTCGGTTTCAGGACGAAACTGCCAAACCGGACGCCCTGTGCATCGTTGCGGTCGATATCGAACTGCGATCTGAGGCCATCGACGGTATTTTCACGCAGGTTGGTGCGGGCCATGTCCTCATCGACCGTGGGGTCGTTGAGCAACGGTTCACCGGCATCGGTGCTGATCGAGCCGGTGGTGATCGCTGCATCCGCTGCGGTCGTGCCGGGAGGGGGCACCGCGTTGGCCGTGGCTGTGGCTAGTGTAGCAGGTGCTGTGCCGTCCGATGCGGGAAGAAGAGCCTGCGCGGAGACGCTTTGCGGCAAAAACAGCGCGCAGCTGGCCATCAGCCAAGCGGCAGTGGCTGCCGGGCGCGCGAGGGTCGTCCTCTTCGTGCGTGGATAGAATGGCGTCATCTGCCGAATGCCCGGAAATCCGTTTACCAGTGTTGAGCAACCGTAAACGGATGTGGTTAACCATTCCTTTCCGAAACGGCATTCGGCTTTATTTTCAGGCGCTTTCGACGATCAGGTGGCTGCCGCTGCTACCGGTCACCTTGACGCGCGTACCGGCGGGTAGGTCCGGTCCATTGACGGGCCAGGTCGTCGCGTCGAGCCGGATCCGGCCGCGCCCCTCGCTAATCGGCTGTTCGAGCACGGCGGTGCGGCCGATGAGGCGGGCGCCACGCTGGTTGAGCAGCGGTTCGTCGGTCGTATCGCCCGAACGGGCGAGCAGCCGGCGGCCGATGACCGCCGCTGCGACGGAGAGAACGGCAAAGAATACCAGCTGTGCCTGCCAGACCCAAAAACCGGCGTCCCAGAACAGAAGCGAGAGGGCGCCGGTGATAATGGCGGCGATGCCGATCCAGACGAGAAAGACGCCGGGCGCCACGACTTCGGCTGCCAAAAGCACCAGGCCCAGCACCCACCAGCTCCAGGGACCAAGTTCCAGGATGACGCGCTCGATCATCAATCAGCCTTCCTGCTTGGCCGTATCGAACGGATTGCGGACGGGCACGGTGCGCGGCGCCGGCTGGCGTACCGGTGCGTCTCCGCTGCCATTGCCGAAGACTTCGCGTGCAATTGCACCGATGCCGCCGAGCGAACCGATGAGCGAGGAGGCTTCCATCGGCATCAGCACGATCTTGGAATTCGGCGCGGTGCCGATCGCGGCCATGGCCTCGGTGTATTTCTGGGCGACGAAGTAGTTGATTGCCTGCACATCGCCAGCGGCAATGGCTTCGGAGACCATCTTGGTGGCCTTGGCTTCGGCCTCGGCCAGACGTTCGCGGGCTTCGGCATCGCGGAAGGCGGCTTCGCGCTGGCCTTCGGCCTGTAGGATAGCCGACTGCTTGGCACCTTCGGCGCGCAGGATCTGGGCGTTACGCGAGCCTTCGGCTTCCAATACCTGGGCGCGCTTTTCTCGCTCGGCCTTCATCTGGCGTGCCATGGCATCGACCAGATCCTTCGGCGGCTGGATATCCTTGATCTCGACGCGGGTGACCTTGATGCCCCACGGACCGACGGCTTCATCGACCACATGTAGCAGCTTGTCGTTGATGATTTCGCGGTTGGACAGGAGTTCGTCGAGATCCATCGATCCCATGACGGAACGGATGTTGGTCATCGTCAGGTTGAGGATGGCGCTCTGCAGGTCGGAGACCTGATAGGCGGCTTCGGCGGCGTTCAACACCTGGTAGAAGGCGACGGCATCGGCAGCGCAGCTGGCATTGTCGCGGGTGATGACTTCCTGCGTCGGCACGTCGAGCACCTGCTCCATGACGTTCATCCGGGCGCCGATCTTGTCGATGAACGGGATGATGATGTTGAGGCCGGGCTCAAGAGTTCTGGTATAGCGGCCGAAACGTTCCACCGTGTAGCGATACCCTTGCGGTACAGTCTTGATGCCGGCAAACAGCACAAGGATGACGAGTACCACGAAGGCGATGACGACGATGTCCAGTCCGGCCAGAGGCATCCGGTTTCTCCCTTAAAGGTTTGATTCGCGGCACTTTACGCAACCGGCATCAATAAGCCAGCGGATTTCCCCATTCACAAAGTCCGTTCCTTGGCTTAAAGAGCGCGCATTCGCTTACCGGTCGCAGCCTACCCGGTCAAAACAAGGACTAGAATATGAAAACCATCGTGATCTGCTCGGGCGGATTGGATTCCGTTTCGCTTGCCCACAAGGTGGCAGCCGAACATACGCTTGCAGCGCTTCTCTCCTTCGACTACGGCCAGCGCCACATAAAGGAGCTGGATTTTGCCACGGCCTGTGCCGTGCGGCTGAATGTGCCGCATCACATCATCGACATAAGCGCGATCGGCGCACATCTGACCGGCTCGGCGCTGACCGACGATATCGCCGTTCCCGACGGGCACTATGCTGAAGAGACCATGAAGGCGACGGTCGTGCCCAATCGTAACGCCATCATGCTGGCGATTGCCTTTGGCGTTGCAGCCGCGCAGAAGGCGGATGCGGTGGCAACTGCGGTGCATGGCGGCGATCACTTCATCTATCCCGATTGCCGCCCGGGGTTCATCGATGCGTTCCAGACCATGCAGAACCACGCGACGGAGGGGTATGCCGAAGTCATCCTCTATGCACCTTATGTAGACGGATCGAAGGCTGATATCGTCACGGACGGTGCAAAGCATGGTACGCCGTTTGCCGAGACCTGGTCCTGCTACAAGGGCGGTGTGCACCATTGCGGGCGATGCGGCACCTGCGTCGAGCGGCGCGAGGCCTTTCACCTGGCAGGCATCGCCGATCCGACGGACTACGAGGATGCCGATTTCTGGGTTTCGGCCACCGGCGGGTTTGCCGCCACGGAGGTGAAGTGATGTTTCGCATCAGCAAGGAGTTTCATTTCTCCGCCTCGCACCAGCTCACCAGCCTTCCCGCCGACCATCAATGCGCGCGGCTGCACGGGCACAATTATGTGGTCGTTGTGGAGCTCGCCGCTGACGAACTGAACGAACACGGTTTCGTGCGCGACTATCACGAACTGTCGCCGCTCAAACGCTACATCGACGAAAGCTTCGATCACTGTCACCTCAACGATGTTCTCGGACATGACCGGGTGACGGCCGAATGTCTGGCACGTCATTTCTATGACTGGTGCAAGGCACACCTGCCGGAAACAGTGTCGGTGAAAGTCAGCGAGACGCCCAAGACCTGGGCGGAATACCGGCCGTGATGACCGGATCGAGAGCCGGTACCATTCGTGTGTCGGAGATGTTCGGTCCGACAATCCAGGGCGAGGGCGTGTTGATCGGCCTGCCGACCGTTTTCGTGCGCACCGGCGGCTGTGATTACCGCTGTTCGTGGTGCGACAGCCTGCATGCGGTTGACAGCCGGTATCGCGACGACTGGACGCCGATGACGCCGGAGGCGGTGTGGGACGAGGTGAAGCGCCTTTCAGGCGGAGTGCCGGTCACTGTGTCGTTGTCGGGGGGCAATCCCGCGATCCAGCCGCTCGGCGCGCTGATCAAGCTCGGGCATCAGGACGGATACCGTTTCGCGCTGGAAACGCAGGGCTCCGTGGCGAAAGACTGGTTTGCCGATCTCGACGTGCTGGTTCTCAGCCCCAAGCCGCCGTCTAGCGGCATGGACACCGACTGGACGTTGTTCGATCGCTGTCTTGAGGCCGCTGGCGGGCGGCCGCAAACGGTGCTGAAGATCGTTGTCTTCGACGAGGTGGACTATGCCTATGTACGCGATGCGGCGGCGCGCTATCCCCATCTGCCGGTCTATCTGCAACCGGGCAACCATACGCCGCCGGGTGGCGACGAGGTGGATGCGGGCATCGATAAGGACGGCATCGCCGAACGCATGCGATGGCTGGTCGACAGGGTGACACAGGATCTCTGGTTCGGCGCCCGCGTGCTGCCTCAGTTGCATGTGCTTTTGTGGGGCAACAGGCGCGGGGTTTAGACCCAGCCCTGCAATTCCCGGCGTACCACGTGTTCCAGTACGGTCATACCACCCTCGCTGTCGTTCAGGCACGGGATATGGGCAAATTTCTCGCCGCCTGCATGATGGAAGGTTTCGGCCGCTTCCACCGCAATTTCCTCCAGCGTTTCCAGGCAATCTGAAACGAAGCCCGGATTGATCACGGCGATGCGCTTGATGCCTTCCTTGCCGAGTTTCTCGACGGTCTTGTCGGTATAGGGCTGCAGCCATTCTTCCGGGCCGAAGCGGGACTGGAAGGTGACCTGCAGCTTTTCCTTGGACCATCCGAGCTTTTCGCGCACCAGCCGCGCCGTCTTCTGACACTGACAGTAATAGGGATCGCCCTTGTCGAAATAGGACTGCGGGATGCCGTGGAAGGATGTCAGCACCACCTCCGGTTCCCAGTCGAGCGTGGCGAGGTGGCTGGTGATCGAATTGGCCAGCGCCTCGATGTAGACCGGGTCGTCGTGATAGGGCGCAACGGTGCGCAAAGCCGGCTGCCAGCGCATTTTCAAAAGCGTCTTGAACGCCTCGTCGTTGACGGTCGCCGTCGTTGCCGCCGCGTATTGCGGATAGAGCGGGAAGACGAGGATCCTTTCGCAGCCGTCTTTCTGCAGTTCGTCCATCTTCGACTTGATCGACGGCTGGCCATAGCGCATGGCCCAATCGACGCGGACATTCGGCAGATCGGCGAAGGATTTCGCCATCGTCTCCGCCTGGTTGCGGGTATAGGTGCGCAGGTAGCTCTCATCGAGCTCCTTGTTCCAGATCGTCTCATAAGCCTTGCCGACCTTGGCGGGACGTGTGTTGAGGACGATGCCGAACAGGATAGGGTACCAGAAGAACGGCGACCACTCGATCACCCGCCGGTCCATCAGGAATTCCTTGAGGTAGCGCCGCATCGACACCTTGTCGGTGCCATCGGGCGTGCCAAGGTTGACCAGCAGCACACCCACCTTGCCAAATCTGACGGGCGGATGGTTCGGGGCGGTCATCTCTGTGGCAGCGGTCATGGCATATCCTGCAGTGTACGGGGTGGTGTCTCTTATACGGCAAGGGGCGCGTGCGGTTCATGCCGTTCTTAAAAAGAAAAACCGGCCCGGGGAACCCCGGACCGGTTTTTCAACTAGAGACATATTGTCTTACTTGGCAGGAATCGTCAGTTCCTTGCCGATTTCCAGGTGCCTCGGGGCCGGGTTGCCATTGGCGCTAGCGATGGTCTTCCAGAGTTCACCATTGCCATAGACGGCCTTGGCCAAATCCCAAAGCGTGTCGCCCTTGACGATGACATGCTTGTTTTCGGCGGTTGCAGCCGGTTTGGCTTCCGGTGTCGCCGTTTCCGTTGCCGTCGTTGTGTCTGCCGGCTTGGCATCGGTGGTCACGGCCGTGTCGGTGCTTGTCTGCGTTGACGGCTCTGTCGGGGTCGCCGCGGCGATTTCGGTGATGCGGCCGTCAGTCTTCGGCTTGTAGGGATTGTTGGCCGTCAGGTAGTCGGCAAGAACCGTCTCGAGCCCTGGGCCGTAGTCATAGGCATTTTCGGCCTTGGTCTTGAAGACGCTGTAGCCGTCGCCGCCATTGCGCATGAAATTGTTGGTGACGACATTGTAGGTCTTGGCCGCATCGAGCGGCACATAAGCTTCGCCTTCCTTGACCTCGACGACTGAAAGCCGGCTGCCGATGGGGCGGGATTTATCGAAGGAGAACTTCATGCCGGCCACCTGCGGGAAGCGGCCACCGGCTTCCTCAAGCTGGCTGAGGCCGTTTTCCAGCGCGGCGCTGATGTCGGCGCCCTTGATCTGTAAGGTCGCAACCGTGTTCTGGAACGGCAGGACTGTTACTGCTTCGCCCATCGAGACATCGCCGGCGTCGATCGAGGCGCGCAGGCCGCCGCCATTGGTGATGGCGATGGTCACGCCCTGTCCCTTGACGCGGTCGAGCAGGGCGTCGGCCACCAGATCGCCCATTTCGCATTCCTTGGCGCGGCAGGATTCACGGGTGCCGTCGATTGGTGCTTCGGTCTTGCCGATGATCTTTGCCTTCAGCTCTTCGATCGGCTTTCCCATCTCCTTGACGCGGGCAAGGACTGCTTCATCCGGCTTGAATTTGGAATCGATCAGGATCGGATCGCCCTTGGCCGATTTGACGACGCCGCTATCGTCGAAATTGACGACGAGATCACCGAGATACTTGCTGTAGGAGCCGGCCTGGACGACCGGAACCTTGTAGCCGCCGGGATTGTCGACCATCGTCGGATAGGGGCCTTCAGCCTTCTCGTCGGTGTTGGACAAGAGGCTATGCGAATGGCCGCCAACGACGATATCGACATCGGGGATCTTGGCGATGACGGCGAGATCGCGCGGATAGCCGACATGGGTCAGCGCAATGATCTTGTTGACGCCCTGTTTCTTCAGGTCCTCAATGGCCGTGGAGATCGTATCGACATCGAGCCCGATCAGCACATTGTCGCCCGGCGAGGAGATTTCAGTGGTGTCATTGGTGACCGCGCCGACGATGCCGACCTTCTGGCCGCCGACATCGAGAACCAGTGATGGCTTGATGCGATCAACGAGCTTTGACTTGTAACCAGCGAGAACGTTAGAGGAGATAACCGGGAAGGTGACCTTGTCGAGGAACGGGATCAGGCCGTCTTCGCCTTCATCGAACTCGTGGTTGCCGATGGTCATGGCGTCGAACTTCATCAGGTTGAGGAATTCGGCTTCAGCCGCGCCCTTATAGGTGGTGAAGAACAGCGAGCCCTGGAAATTGTCGCCGCCGTTCAACAGAAGAACGTTCTTGCCGGTCAATTCCTGACGCTTCTGGTCGATCGCGACCTTCAGGCGGGCGACGCCGCCAAAGCACTCATTTTTGCCTTCCTCCTCGGACGAGCAGGTGGAATCGAACTTGTTGATCGATTCGATGCGCGAGTGGAAATCGTTGATATGCAGGATATTCAATTCATAATCGGCGAAGGCGGCACCGGACGAAAGCGCAAGGATCGAGGCTGTCATCAGCCCGGTTCGCAAATGTCTGATCATGGAGGTCTCCTGTTCTTAGTGTTTATTGTCAGCATAATAGACCACTGCTGTGACACTTGGGTCGGATCAGATGGTTTCATTTGGCTGCACCGACATCAAGCCCTAAATCGATCTATCCCTGCGGGGCCTTCCGGCAAGGTTAAAATCGAAGGCGGCAGCCGAAAACCGCCTTTGGCTTCCGCCGCGTTTTTCTCGGTCATGCGGAGACATCCGAGACGGTGACGGACTTTTTTAGGGTCTGTGCAGATTGGTGGCCCCTGAAAAGAGAAAACCCTTCGGACGCTAGGTCCGAAGGGTTTTGATAGCCGTGATCGCGAAAAAGCGACCTGAGTTTTGGGTCAGACCTTGCGGGACAGCGAGAACTGCGCGCCGGAATCCGTGGTGCAATTGAGCTGCGACATCGAGACCATGGCGCAATTGACCTTGGACTGGGTTTTGCGGAGTACCGAGTACATGTTGATCTCAACCAACTGAGGTGAGAGGTTTGTATAGGTGCCGGATGCGATTTCTTGGTTGGTGTCGGTTGTACGTGTGCTGAATGTTCCGCCGGTAAAGGTGGAGACAACCCCGTTCGGATCGACCCATGCGCCTTGGACGCCAACAGGCGCCATCTGGCGGTTTTGCGGCAGTTCCCGCACTTGGCCCCCGCCCTGGCAGGAGGCCAGAGCTGCGGCGGACAGAACAGTCAGGATGGCGATCGGCTTCATATGGGTCTCCCGGAGGCTGCGCGGAAAGCTGTCTTTCGATTGAAAAAACCATGCCGTGATCAGGAGTTGAAAGCAAGAGTGAGGCATCAGCACGGCAGGTATTATTCGATCCATAACGAAAAACGCCCGGAGATCGTTCCCCGGGCGTTCGATATTCAAGCGTAATCAGTCAGTTCAGCGAACGAGGATGTTCTTGAACTGCCACGGATCCTTGGTGTCGAGTTCTTCCGGGAACAGGCCCGGACGGCCGTCGAGCGGGGTCCAATCGGTGTAGTGGCCTTCAACCGGGCCGAGATACGGCGTCTGTACTTCGAGGCAACGCTTGTAGTCGATCTCGTCGGCTTCGACGATGCCGGCGGTCGGGTTTTCAAGGGCCCAGACCATTCCGGAGAGAACAGCCGAGGTCACCTGCAGGCCGGTGGCGTTCTGGTACGGTGCGATGCGGCGGGTTTCTTCCAGCGACAGGCGCGACCCGAACCAGTAGGCGTTCTTGTCGTGGCCGTAGAGCAGGACGCCCAGTTCGTCGATGCCGTCCTCAAGTTCGTCTTCGTTGAGAACGTGGTGGACCGGCTGCGCATTGCCGCCATTGCCGAACATTTCATGCAGCGACAGGACGGCGTCATTGGCCGGATGGTAAGCGTAGTGGCAGGTCGGGCGGAACGTGACGTCGCCGTCCTTGTCCTTCACCGTGAAATAATCGGCGATCGAAATCGATTCATTATGGGTGACGAGGAAGCCATATTGCGGACCCGGCGTCGGGCACCAGGTGCGGACGCGGGTGTTGGCGCCCGGCTGCTCCAGATAGATGGCTGCCTTGTTGCCCTTCTTGTGCTTCTTGGCGTTCTTCGGCATCCAGTTTTCGTGGGTGCCCCAGCCGAGTTCGGCAGGCTGCAGGCCTTCGGAAATGAAGCCTTCGACCGACCAGGTGTTCCAGAAGACGTTGAGCGGCTTGGGATGCTTGGTGCGCTGGGTGTCGCGTTCGGCGATATGGATGCCCTTGACGCCGGTCTTCTTCATCAGCTTGGCCCAGCCTTCGCGGTCATGCTGGTCGGGCTCTTCGAACTTGATGTCGAGATCGTTGGCAAGGTTCACCAGAGCCTGCTTGACGAACCACGAGACCATGCCCGGGTTGGCGCCGCAGGTGGATACGGCGGTTGCGCCGCCCGGGTTCTTGGCCTTTTCCTTGCGCAGAGTTTCGCGCAGTGCATAATTGGTGCGGTCGGCGTTCTTCATGTTCTTGTCGAAGTAGAAGCCGAGCCAAGGCTCGATAACCGTGTCGATGTAAAGCACGTCGAGCTTGCGGCAGAGCTTCATCAGGTCAACCGAACCGGTATCGACCGACAGGTTGACGCAGAAGCCTTGGCCGCCGCCTTCGGTGAGAAGCGGCTTCAGAAGGTCCTTGTAGTTGTCCTTGGTGACATATTCCTTGATGTGGCGGACGCCATGCTTGGCAAGGATTTCCATGTCGCCTGCGTCTTCGCGCGGGTCGATGACAACCATCCGGCTCTTGTCGAATTTGAAGTGGCGCTCGATCAGGGGCAAGGTGCCGCGGCCGATGGAGCCAAAGCCGATCATTACGATCGGGCCGGTGATTTCGCCGTGAACCGGGTAGGTTGTTTCTGCCATTTCGCTTAGTCTCCTGCGGACGGGTTCGTCTGGGTTTGGAACGGCATACCGTGCCTGCCCTTTGGTTGAAAGGCCCTAGAGCATAGATTTCTGTCACAATAAAGGGTGACACGGCAACTCAGCCGGTTTGTAGCACGTTGCCGATGACAGGTTTGTGGATGGCAGGAGGGCAGCTCTCAGACTGTCCCAGTTATTTCGACGGACCAATCCTTGACCGTCTCGGCCATGGTTTGCAAATGGCCGGCAGTCGAGAAGCCGGAGAGCGTCTTGCGTGGCTTCAGGTCGTGATCGCCGTCTTCAAGCCAGAGAATGCGGATGTTGCCTGACAGCGCGTAGCCTGCAACCTCCTCGCGCGTTCCAAATTCGTCGCGGGTTCCCTGGCAGATGAGCGTCGGCGTTTTCAGCTCTGCCAGATGTTGCGTGCGCAGGTTTTCGGGCTTGCTCGGGGGATGGAACGGATAGCCGAGGCACAGCAGGCCGGTGATCGCGCCCCGCGACAAAAGGTCATCGGCTACCATGCTGGCAACGCGGCTGCCCATCGACTTGCCGCCGATGATCAGTGGTCCGCTGGCACCGAGCCGGGCGACGGCCGCCATGTATTCGGGGATCAGTTTTTCTGCCTTTGGCGGCGGTTTGCGCGTGTCGGAGCTGCGGCGGGCGGCCATATAGCCGAACTCGAAGCGGGCGACGCGAAATCCTGCGGCGACAAGTGCTGCCGTGGCGGCAATCATCGAGGTGGAATCCATCGGCGCGCCGGCGCCATGGGCAAGCAGGATGGTTACGGCCGCGCCGGCCGGGCCGTCGATGAGAAAGTCCTGATCCATGATGAAGTCTGCGCCTGGTTACAGAGACTGCCGTCATCGGCCGAGGCGGTCCTTATGCCAAAAACAGCCTTCGGCGGAAAGCAGCCTGTTGGACCTTCGGTTATTTTGGTGCGGCCTGATCCGGATGGGCTGCAATAAAGGCGGGGAGCGCTGCACATCGATCGGCAATTGCTACGGTGCGTGCGCAAGCATTCAGATCGACGTTCCAGCGCCGGGCATTGTAGATCTGCGGCACGAGGCAGAGATCGGCCATGCTCGGTTTATCGCCATGGCAGAAGTCGCCGGTCGCCGGATTGTCGAGCAGGCGTTCGAAGGCTTGAAGACCTTCGCCGATGAACTTGCGCATCCAGGCGGAGCGCGCTGCATCCGGATCGCTCGACTGCTGCATGACATAGGCAACGATGCCGAGATTGCAGCTCGGGTGGATGTCCATGGCAATGGCATAGGAGAGTGCCCGGACGCGGTGGCGGCCAAGCGGATCGGTGGGAAGGAGAGTGGCGTGCGGCCGCGTTTCCGCCAGATATTCGATGATGGCGAGGGACTGCGTCATCATGTGGCCATCGATCTGCAACGCCGGAACCAGACCCTGCGGATTGCGGGCGAGGTGCTCCGCCTGCTTGTGTTCTCCGCTCAGGAGATCGACAGGCGCAGAACTATAGGGCATCGCCAGCATATTGAGTGCGATCCGCACCCGGTAGCTGGCCGACGAGCGCCAGTAATCGAACAGAACCGTAGTGGTCATCGGGATTGCCTTGAGCCGGGTTCAGATTTCGTGACGGTCTGCTCGATTGCCCCGAAGATCGAATGTCCCGCTTCGTCCTTCATCTCGATACGGACGATATCGCCGAAATGCATGAACGGTGTCGTCGGCGTACCTTTCTCGATGGTTTCGATGGTGCGGATTTCGGCGATGCAGGAATAACCGACGCCTCCTTGCGAGACCGGCTTGCCCGGGCCGCCATTGAGCTTATTGGAGACGGTGCCAGAGCCGATGATGGTGCCGGCTGAGAGCGGTCGGGTTTTCGCCGCATGGGCAATGAGCTGGCCGAAATCGAAGGTCATGTCGATGCCGGCATTGGCGCGGCCGAAAGGTTTTCCATTGAGATCGACGAGCAGTGGCAGGTGCAGCTTGCCGCCGTCCCAGGCATCGCCGAGTTCTTCCGGTGTCACGGCAACCGGCGAGAAGGCCGAGGACGGCTTGGACTGGAAGAAGCCGAACCCCTTGGCCAGTTCGGCCGGGATAAGGCCGCGTAGGGAGACGTCGTTGACGAGCAGGATCAGGCGGATGGCGCCCCGGGCTTCCTCCGCTGTCGCTGCCATCGGCACATCATCGACGATGACGGCGATCTCGGCTTCTATGTCGATGCCATAGGCCTCATCCGCCATGACGATCGGGTCGCGGGGATTGAGGAACGAGTCCGAGCCGCCCTGATACATCAAGGGCTCGGTCCAGAAGGTCGCCGGCATCTCTGCGTTGCGGGCCTTGCGGACCAGCTCGACGTGATTGACATAGGCCGAACCATCCGCCCACTGATAGGCGCGTGGCAAGGGAGAAGCTGCTTCACTTTCGTGAAAACGCTTGGACGGCTGGGCGCCGGTTTCCAGACCCTCCGCCACCTCGCTGAGCCGCGGGCCGACATAGGCCCAGTCGTCCAGCGCCGCCTGCAGCGTGCGGGCGATATGGCCGACCTCGGAACAGCGGGTCAAATCCCTTGAGACGACGACCAGCCGGCCGTCGCGAGTGGAGTCCTTGAGTGTGGCGAGCTTCATGATGTTGGTTTCCGTTCTTTATTCACAGTAGACGACCGGCGTTTTCTTTACTGGGTTTGCCCCTCACCCTAGCCCTCTCCCCGCTTGCGGGGAGAGGGGATGATCGAGGCTGCCGCAAGCACCTTATCCCCGTTCGACGGGGAGAAGGTGCCCGACAGGGCGGATGAGGGGCTGTTGTTTGGGCCACCTCACTTAATGCCGGGCGTACCGTCGAATTTGCGTTCCAGCCCGTCCCAGCATTCGAGATAGTTGTCCTGCAGCGTTTCGAGTTCGGCGGCGTAGCGGGTCAGTTGCTGCGGGTAGCGGGTCTCGAACATGAAGGCCATGGTATGGTCGAGCTTGACCGGCTTGAGTTCGGTGTTGGAGGCTTTCTCGAAGCCCGGCGCGTCCGGTCCGTGCGGCAGCATCATGTTGTGCAGGCTCATGCCGCCGGGCACGAAGCCTTCTTCCTTGGCGTCGTACTGGCCGTGGATCAGGCCCATGAATTCGCTCATGATATTGCGATGATACCATGGCGGGCGGAATGTGTGCTCGGCCACCAGCCAGCGCGGCGGGAAGATGACGAAATCGACATTGGCGGTGCCGGCTTCTTCCGTCGGTGCTGTTAGCACTGTGAAGATCGACGGGTCCGGATGGTCGAACAGGATGGCACCGACCGGGGAGAAAGTGCGCAGGTCGTATTTGAACGGTGCGTAATTGCCGTGCCAGGCAACGACGTCGAGAGGCGAATGGCCGATTTCGGTGACGTAGAATTTGCCGCACCATTTCACATGCACCCGGCACGGCGTTTCCTTGTCCTCGTAGGCGGCGACCGGCGTCTTGAAGTCGCGCGGGTTGGCAAGGCAGTTGGCGCCGATCGGGCCGCGATCCGGCAGGGTGAACTTGGCGCCGTAGTTTTCGCAGATGTAGCCCCGCCATGTGGAACCTTCGCCGAGCCGCGAGACCTTGAACATCATGCCGCGCGGGATGAGGCAGATCTCTGACGGTTCCACGTCCATGATGCCCATTTCAGTGAAGACGCGGATGGTGCCGAGCTGCGGCACGACCAGCAGTTCCCCATCGGCATTGAAGAAATAGTCGTCAATCATGTCGTCGTTGAAGATATAGGCGTGAGCGGCCATGCCGACCTGGGTCATCACATCGCCGGCTGCCGTCATCGTGCGGATGCCGGAGAGGAAATCGAGCTTTTCGGCCGGTTCCGGGATCGGGTTCCAGCGCAATTGGCCGAGCGGCAGCGAATGATCGTCGAGGCACGGCGCGGACTTCCAGAATGGGTAGCTGGCATTGGAAAAGCGCCGCGTGTGGCGCACGCTCGGGCGGATGCGGTAGAGCCACGAGCGCTCGTTGGTGCCGCGCGGTGCCGTGAAGGGCGAGCCGGACAGCTGCTCGGCATAAAGGCCGTAATTGCATTTCTGCGGGCTGTTCTGGCCTTGCGGCAGCGCGCCGGGGAGGGACTCGGTCTCGAAGTCGTTGCCGAAGCCGGGCATATATTGCGGGCTGTTGGCCAGCGCATCGACGGTAGCCGTCCGGGTTTTTTCCAGCATGGCTTGATCCTCCTCCATGTATATGGTTACAAATGTAACTGTCTATTTTGTAACTATCAAGGAAGCCATGAACTCCCGGAAAATCATCGGCGATTTCGATCTTGAGCAGTTCCTGCCGTTCCGTCTCAATCGCGCGGCGGAATTCATCGCTCTGCGCTTTGCCGCGGCCTACAAGGCGGAATATGGGCTGACGCGGCCGGAATGGCGGACGCTGGCGGCCTTGGGCAGCTCGGGCCGGATGACGGCGACGGAGGTCGGCATCCATTCGACCATGCACAAGACCAAGGTCAGCCGCGCCGTGTTTGCGCTGGAGGAGCGCCGCTGGCTGAAGCGGACGCAGGACGAGGACGACCGCCGGGCCGAGCATCTTGAACTGACCGCAGCCGGGGCAAAGGCCTACCGGGACTTGACGCGGCTGGCGCGAGACTATTCGGCGGAATTGTCCGAACTGGTGGGGCAGGAGGGGTTGCAGGCCCTGTCATCGGGATTGACCGCCGTCGAAACGGCCATGGCCAAACGAGGCGGCTAACATTTACGATTTACCGCGCTGGCGCACCGGCAGTCCTTCAAAATCCTTCAGCGTCGCCAGTACGATCGATGTCTTCACATGCTGCACGCTGTCATGCGGCAATAGTACGCCGTTGACGAAATGGGCGAGCCCGGCAAGATCCGGCGTCACGACCTTCAGGTGATAATCCATCTCGCCGGTCAGCGCATAACATTCCAGCACCTCCGGCAGATCGGCGATCAGCGCCGCAAAACGCTTGGCATTGTCGCGGTTGTGGGTGGCAAGCGTGACGGCGATGACCACCATGAGATCAAGCCCCAGCCGGCCGCGATCAAGCATCGCCCGGTAGGTCTGGATGAAGCCTTCGGTCTCCAGTCGTGCCCGCCGCCGCGAACACTGCGAGGGTGACAACGCGATCCGTTCCGAGAGTTCGTTATTGGTCAGCCGTCCATCGCATTGTAGTTCATAGAGGATCTTCAGGTCATATCCGTCGAGCTGTTCCATCTTTGCGTCAATCCTCAAAATTTCGCATGATCCGTGCGTAGATTTTACGAAATCGTGCAAGAATGCAAGCACAATGCACGGCGTTTCCGTCATCATGGCCTCAAATTCTGATGTTCAGAGGAGAGAACGATGGGCCCCTTCCCGCATGATACGCCGCCGACCGGCATTACTGTTGAAAACCCGGCCGGCACAGACGGTTTCGAGTTTGTCGAATTCGCCCATCCAGAACCGGAAAAGCTGCGTGAACTCTTCACCCGTATGGGTTATTGCTGCGTTGCCAAGCACCGTACCAAAGATATCAGCGTCTGGCGCCAGGGCGACATCAATTACGTTCTGAATGCCGAGCCGGGCAGCCATGCGATGCGCTTTGTCGAGGATCACGGTCCCTGTGCGCCGTCGATGGCCTGGCGTGTCTCCGACGCGAAACACGCGTTCGATCACGCCGTTTCCAAGGGCGCGACGCCCTATGAAGGCAATGACAAGGCGCTCGATGTGCCCGCCATTGTCGGCATCGGTGGTTCGCTGCTCTATTTCATCGATACCTACCGCCAGAAGGGTTCGCCCTATGAGGCCGAATTCGAATGGCTGGGCGAACACAATCCGAAGCCGGAGGGCGTCGGCTTCTATTATCTCGATCACCTCACCCACAATGTCTATCGCGGCAACATGGACACGTGGTGGGATTTCTACCGCGAACTGTTCGGCTTCAAGCAGATTCATTTTTTCAACATCGACGGCCGCATCACCGGCCTTACGAGCCGGGCGATCACCTCGGCCTGCGGCAAGATCCGCATTCCGCTGAACGAGTCCAAGGACGATACCAGCCAGATCGAGGAATATCTGCGCAAGTACAAGGGCGAGGGCATCCAGCATATCGCCGTTGGAACGGATGGCATCTACGAGGCGACCGACAAGCTGGCTGCCAATGACCTGAAGTTCATGCCGGGACCGCCGGAAACCTATTACGAACTGTCGCATGCCCGCGTGAACGGTCATGACGAGCCGATCGATCAGATGAAGAAGCATGGCATCCTGATCGATGGCGAAGGCGTGGTCGATGGCGGCATGACCCGCATCCTGCTGCAAATCTTCTCAAAGACCGTGATCGGGCCGATCTTCTTCGAGTTCATCCAGCGCAAGGGCGACGAAGGGTTCGGCGAGGGCAATTTCCGCGCTCTGTTCGAATCGATCGAGGCCGACCAGATCCGCCGTGGCGTGCTGAAACCGGCTGTTGCCGCCGAGTAGGCCTGCCCTTTCCCATCAAAAGCCCTGCCGATTGCGAATCGGTGGGGCTTTTCGCGTTTTGGCTTGGGTGTCATGCTTTGTCGCGTGCCACGAAACGTCATCGGGCAGTCAAAGGATGTTGATATCGGTTTCGGATAGCAACCTTTGTCTCACCCTGAAGCATATAGAAAGATTTCATTAAGCATAAGAATTGCTTACCGGGAGGAAGCCTCACAATCCGGATTATTCTGACATGGTGAACGATATGGCTGCTACCATGAATGCGGTGATACGGAATCTGTGCGATGGATGACTTACAGGCGAGACTGGCGTCACTGCGGGATGACACTGAAGCCTTTATCGGGCTTTACGATCAGCAGGATCGCCTGCGCTATGCCAACAGGGCTTTTCGCACAGCCTTTGCGCTCGATGACACGGAAACGCCGCTCTGGCCGGATCTGATGCGGCGCAATCATGCTCTCGGTCGTGGCACAGTCATCAGCGTGCCGGATTTTCAGGCCTGGGTCGTTTCCGCACAGTCGCGTCGCGGCAAGGTGCCGTTCAGGGCGTTCGAGACCGATCTGGTCGACGGCCGCTGGCTGTGGATGACCGAGACCGTCAATCGCAGTGGCTGGATGCTATGCATCGCCAATGACATCACCCATTTGCGCGCCGACGAACGGACGCTGCGGCAAGATCGCGATTTTGCGCTGAAGGCATCGCAGACCGACGAGCTGACCGGCATCTCCAACCGCCGCTACATGATGGCACAGCTGGCGGCGATGATCCGCAGCCAGCCGGCGGACGGTCCTGTCAACGGCTGCATCTCCATTCTCGATATCGACTTCTTCAAGGGGATCAACGATCTCTACGGCCACCAGACCGGCGACGAGATCCTGCTGGACTTTGCCCGGCGGGTCCATCCGATCGTCCGGCGGCACGATTGTTTCGGACGCATCGGCGGTGAGGAGTTCATGCTGATATTTCCGGAAACGACGCTGGCCGAAGGTGAATGGATCGTCGCTCGGGTATTGGAAACGGTGCGCACGGCCCGGCCGCTGCTCTCAGTACCGTTGTTTTCCTATACCTGCTCGGCGGGCATTGCTGCCTTGCAGCCGGGCGAGACGGCCAAGGAAATCTACTCGCGCGCTGATGCTGCCCTCTACGATGCCAAACATTCCGGTCGCGACCGGATGGCGGTCGGCGCCCGCTGAATTACTGCGTCAGTCCTTCGAGACCGGGTGCAGTCCGGGTGACCGCGACCTCGGTGACCTCATACTCGGCAACGCCATGGACGGTGAACGGGTCTGCGGCCACCAGCGCCTCGATTTCAACCCTTGTACCATGTGCGAAAATCACCCCACCGGTGCGCGGGTTCTTCCGTCCCGATGCGAGAAAGACACCTGTGTCATAGCCATCCTTCACCCAGTCCATATGCGGCTCGATATGGCGGTCCACCTCGGACATTTCGGCCGTGTAAGTTAGCGATAGGATGAAAATGGTCAGTCCCCGGTCAAGAGTTTTGCGCGGATCAGCCCGCGCAGCGAATTGCCCATATAGAGCGTGCCGGTTTGCAGGTCGGGCAGTGTCAGGTGCTGGATGCGGGCGCGGCGCGCGCAGATCAGCTCGGACCGCAACACGCCAGCCAAAAGGCCGCAGGCGATCGGCGGTGTTTTCAGGGTGCCGGAGCCGTCATCGAGAAAGATCGAGGTGATCGTGCCCTCGCATGGCTCGTTCTTTTCGTTGAGCAACAAGACCTCATCGGCGATTTCGGCCGGGTATTCCTTGCGCGCGGCCTCGTAGATGTCGCGCCGGGTGGTCTTGTGGCGCAGCAGCCTGTTGGTGGAATCGAGCCGGGCCGAGGCGAGGGCGACACGCCACACGATCTCCTCCGGCAAAGGGGAGAACGGCGCGGTGGTGATGGCGATTTCGCCGGTGGGGCTGAGGGTCAGGCGGACGCGAAGGGCAGTGGTACCGGTTGTTGTCTTGATGGGGTTACCCCCCTCTGTCGGCCCGGCCGACATCTCCCCCTCAAGGGGGGAGATCAAATCGGAGTCACCTCTCAGACGGGATTGGCTTTCGGTAATCTCCCCCCTTGAGGGGGAGATGCCTGACAGGGCAGAGGGGGGTAAACTTTCCCCAAGCACCTCTGCCAGCTTTTCCGCCGCTTTATCCGCACCCAAAAACCCCAGCCGTCCTGCCGAACGCTTCAACCGGGCCAGATGCAGCCGCAGGCGGACGATGCCGGTGCCGGGCTCCCAGCGCATGGTTTCGATCAGCGAGAAATCGCTCATCGGTCGATCCAGGCGCCGCCGACGGCGAAGCGGGCCTTGAGCAGGCATTCGTCATATTCGGATTCGGCGGTTGAATCGAAAACGATGCCGCCGCCGACATTGAAGACGGCCTCACCCTCCGGAAAGAGCGACAGCGTGCGGATGGCGACGTTGAAGCGCATTGTACCATCTGGCGCGATGAAGCCGATCGAGCCGCAATAGGCGTCACGCGGTCCGTCTTCCAGATCATGGAGGATTTCCATTGCACGCATTTTTGGCGCGCCGGTGACCGAGCCGCAGGGAAAGAGCGCTTCGAAAATCTGTGTGATGCCAATATCGGGCCGCAGTTTTGCGCGGACATGGCTGACCATCTGGTGCACGGTCGGATAGGTCTCGATGTCGAACAATCTCGGCACATCGAGGGTGCCGACTTCGGTTATGCGGGAAATGTCGTTGCGCAAGAGGTCGACGATCATACGGTTTTCGGCCTGCGATTTTGGGTCCTCCCGCATTTCGCGGATCAGGTCCTGATCTTCCGCAGGCGTTGCGCCGCGCCGTGCCGTTCCCTTCATCGGATGCGTCTCGATCCAGCCGTCCTTATCGATCCGGAAGAACAGTTCGGGCGAGCGCGACAGAAGGGTAGGACCACCGAGCGAAACCAGCGCGCCGTATTTCACCGGTTGCCGCTCGATCAGCGACCAGAAGGCGGCCAGCGGATCACCGTTCCAGCGGGCGTTGACCTGCATGGTCAGGTTCGCCTGGTAACAATCCCCCTGCCGCAGATGCTGATGCAGCCGGTCGAAGCGTTGCTTGTAGCTGTCGAAATTCCAGCTGGCGCGGGGTCCGGTGATGAAGGGTTCGTTTTCGATGCGGCGTTGCGGCTCTGCCAATGCGTGTCGTTCAGCAGGACCGTCGAATACGCCGAACGACATCAGCGGCGTACGGCGGTTTTCCTCGGCAAAGGGGGCGAGCTTCTCTTCGAACAGATGGCCCGCCTCGTAGCTCATGAAGCCGGCCAGCCATTTCCCGGCCTTGTGAGCGGCTTCCATGTCCTTCAGGCCGCGCCAGAACTCCGCCTTGGTATGGGCGGTGATCACACGCGACGGCTCGGCAAAGACAGTCGTTCTGTCTTCGCTGTCGTCCCGGAACAGGACATAGGGGCCGGTGTCGGTCATGCCATTGATCGCCGATGCAGAATCTTGATTTACGCCTGTTTATCAAGCGCCTCAAGCTCGTCGATCAGCCCTTCCAGCATCGACAGGCCCTGTGCCCAGAACGACGGATCGGTGGCGTCGAGGCCGAAGGGGGCGAGAAGCTCGGAGTGATGCTTGGTGCCGCCGGCCTTCAGAAGCTCGAAATACTTCTGCTGGAAGCCGGTTTCGGCCTTCTGGTAGACGGCATAGAGCGAATTCACCAGGCAATCGCCGAAGGCGTAGGCGTAAACGTAGAACGGCGAATGGATGAAGTGGGGAATATAGGCCCAAT
Source organism: Pararhizobium sp. PWRC1-1 (assembly GCF_049897905.1). Taxonomy (NCBI): domain Bacteria; kingdom Pseudomonadati; phylum Pseudomonadota; class Alphaproteobacteria; order Hyphomicrobiales; family Rhizobiaceae; genus Pararhizobium; species Pararhizobium sp. PWRC1-1. The sequence goes on from NZ_JAFCXE010000012.1 coordinate 48,093, forward strand.
AGGTCTCATAGCCCTCGGAAATCCGGATGGCCGGGCCGAGGCTTTCTTCCTGCACCGACAGCCACAGCTCACCGATATTGTCGGCGGTCAGTTCGCCGTTCTTGCGGGCGGTGTGGACCTTGCGTTCGAATTCGTAGAAGGCGATCTGTCGCACGACCGTGTTGATCATGTCCTCGACCTTCTGGGCGAGCATGGCCTTGCGTTCGCGCTTGTCTTTCGTCTTGTCAAGAAGGGCGCGAAAAGTCAGCATTTCGCCGAAGACGGAGGCTGTTTCGGCCAGCGTCAGCGGTGTCGATGCCATCAGCGCGCCCTGGCCACCGGCCAGAACCTGATGCACGCCATGGCCAAGCTCGTGGGCGAGCGTCATCACGTCGCGCGGCTTGCCCATATAGTTGACCAGCACATACGGATGCGCCGACGGTACGGTCGGGTGCGCGAAGGCGCCCGGTGCCTTGCCCGGACGAACCGGCGCATCGATCCAACCGCCGTCGAAGAAGCGGCGGGCGATATCGGCCATTTCCGGCTCGAAGCCGGCATAGGCCGACAGCACGGTTTCCTTGGCTTCGCTCCAGGGGATCAGCGTTGCCGGCGTTTCCGGCAGAGGCGCGTTGCGATCCCAGAATTCCATCTGCTCCATGCCGAGCCACTTGGCCTTCATCGCGTAGTAGCGGTGCGACAGGCGCGGATAGGCATCCTTGACGGCCGCGGCCAGCGCATCGACCACGTCGCGCTCGACGCGGTTGGCTAGGTGGCGAAAGTCAGCAATATCCTCGAAGCTACGCCAGCGGTTTTCAATTTCCTTGTCCTTGGCGAGCGTATTGGTGATCAGCGTGAAGATACGGATATTGTCCCTGAAGGTTTTCGTCAGCGCCTGCGCCGCCTTCTTGCGGGTAGCCGGGTCGGCCTCCTGCAGCATACTGAGCGTCACTTCGAGCGGCAGTTCTTCGCCATCGACATTGAATGTCAGCGCCGCCATGGTTTCATCGAACAGCCGGTTGAAGGCGCTGGCGCCGGTCATGGACTTTTCAAGGAAGAGCTGTTCGATCTTGTCGTCGAGCTGGTAGGGCTTGTCCATGCGCAGATCGACGAGCCACGGCTTGTAATGGGCCGCCAGTGCATCTGTTTCGAGCGCTGTATCGATGACGGCGTCGTCGATCCGGTTCAGCTCCAGCGCAAAGAACAGGAGGTGGCTCGCCATGTCGGTCAACTTGGCCTGGGCATCGCCATAGAGCTTGCCGTTGGCCGGATTGGACGTATCGGAGAAATAGGTGAGGCCGGCAAAGGAGCCGATCTTGCCCATCAGGTCTTCGAGAATTTCGTATTCCCGCACCGCCGCGCCGATGCCATCGTCACCGGCAAGCGTGGCTGCATTCGCCAGCTTGCCCTTCCATTTGGCCTCGAAGGCCTTGGACAGCGTGTCAGCCTTTTCCAGGTCGCCGAGATATTCGGTCGAGCTTGCCGAGGGGTAGAGATCTTCCAGCTTCCAGGACGGCAGATCGCCCAATTCCGCCGCATGTGCGCCACCGGACGAGGCGGACAGGCCGATGCGCGAAGATGTCTGGGAACCGGGAAAATGATGCATGGACGATCACTCTTTTTGTCGATGCCGGCCCGGATTCGGGCGGCGAAGCAGAGGGCGGATATGGGGCCATGACCTAACGTCGGCAATGGATAAAATGCAAGCATTTCTCAAAAGAGGATTTTCAGGCCTTTCTGACAGGAATGTTTCTCACGATACGGCACATGATGTGGCGATCGGGTTCTATGCGGAAAGCAGGAGGCCTTCATGACATCCCAAATTCTCGTCATCGATGACGATCCGGTTCAGCGCCGGCTGCTGACGAACATGATCGAGCGGCTCGGTCATATTGCCCATCTCGCCGACAACGGACGCAGCGGTCTGGAACTGCTGGAGCGCAAGCGCGGGCTGATCAGCGTCATCCTTCTCGATCTGATGATGCCGGAAATGAACGGCCACGGTTTTCTCGAGGCGATCGCCGAGCGCGGCATCGATACGCCTGTTATCGTGCAGACGGGGCAGGGCGGTATCGAGACAGTTGTTCTTGCCATGCAGGCCGGCGCGTTCGATTTCGTCGTGAAGCCGGTGTCGCCTGAGCGCCTTTCCGTTGCGATTACCAACGCGCTGAAGATGGATCACCGCGAAAGCAAGAGCGGCCGTGCGCCAAAACGCTCGCGCAGCGGTACCGTCGGGTTCGACGATATCGTCTCGGCCAGCCCGGCGATGATCCGCGTGCTCGATCTGGCGCGCCGTGCTGCGCAGTCCAACATTCCGATCGTGCTCGAAGGGGAATCCGGGGTCGGCAAGGAAATGGTCGCCCGGGCCATCCAGCATGCCAGCGAACGGGCCAGCAAGCCGTTCATCACGGTCAATTGCGGCGCCATTCCGCACAATCTGGTCGAGAGCATTCTCTTCGGCCATGAGAAGGGTGCCTTCACCGGCGCCACCGAAAAACATTCCGGCAAATTTGCCGATGCCGATGGCGGCACGTTGTTCCTTGACGAGATCGGCGATCTGCCACTCGACGTCCAGGTGAAGCTGCTTAGAGCAGTTCAGCAGGGCGAGATCGAAACGATCGGCGCTCGCCATCCGCAGAAGGTCAATGTCCGGCTGATTTCGGCCACCAACAAGGACCTGATCAACGAAGTCCGTGAAGGCCGCTTCCGTGAAGACCTCTATTACCGGCTGAACGTCTTCCCGATAGCCATGCCGGCACTGCGCAAGCGCAAGGAAGATATTCCGGTTCTGGTGCGGACATTCGTCGAGCGGTTCGCGCTTGAGCAGCGGCTTGCGTCACCGCTTTCGGTGTCGAGCGGAGCAATGGCACTGCTCACGGCTTATGACTGGCCGGGCAATATCCGCCAGCTGGAAAATGCGATCTTCCGGGCTGTGGTGCTTGCTGAGGGCGCCGAACTGACGGTGAAGGATTTTCCGCAGATTGCCACGCAAATCCCCGGCTATGTCGTCGCGGAGAAGTCGGGTTTTACCTGGGAGGAAACCGGGCCGGCAAAGGGAACGGTCACAGACGCCAATTATCTGCCGCCGGTCTATCCGCATTTCAGCGCTGCCGACAAGGTTGACCTGCGCAATGCAGCGCCCGATCAGCATTCCGAAAACGCGATTGCGAGCGTCGATGACGGCGGAAATGTGCGAAAGCTGGCCGATGTGGAAGAGGAACTGATTCGGTTTGCGCTGAAATTCTACCGGGGCCAGATGAGCCAGGTGGCCCGCAAGCTCGGCATCGGGCGCTCGACATTATACCGCAAACTCAAGGATTACGGCATTAATCCGGATGATCCGTTCAGCGAGGCCGCGTAAAACCAGGGATAACAATCCGTCACGATCCGTCGTATTTGGATGTTGTCGTTTAGACCTTGTTAGTGAACCATTCACTATATTATAAGGATAACCGATGACTGTGGCATATTTGCCATGCTGTCACCGCAATTGACAGTCATCTGATCAGCCACGGGACGCATTGTCCGTCGGACGGGGATTGAGTTTGCAAAATTTGTTTGGATTCAAGAAGCCTAACGGCTCCGGGATCACCCGCTTTTGCGCCGCGGTAGCCCGTAAGGTGCCACGCGTTCTCGCATCGCTTCTGATCGCAGCGTCCATGGTCACACCTGGCTTCGCGCCGCCCGTAGAGGCGGCCGGCCAGACGCGGACGCTCAAGCTCTATTACATTCATACCAAGGAAAAGGCGTCGATCACCTACAAGCGTAACGGCCGCTACGACGCCAAGGGGCTGCAGGAGATCAACCGCTTCCTGCGCGACTGGCGCCGCAACGAGCCGACGAAGATGGACCCGCGTCTTCTCGATCTCGTCTGGGAAGTCTACCAGAAGAGCGGTTCGCGCGATTATATCAACGTGGTGTCCGCCTATCGCTCGCCGGCCACCAATGGCATGCTACGGTCGCGCTCCAAGGGTGTCGCCAAGAAGAGCCAGCATATGCTCGGCAAAGCGATGGATTTCTATATACCCGACGTCAAGCTGAAGGCTCTGCGCGAAATCGGCATGAAGTTCCAGGTCGGCGGCGTCGGCTATTATCCGACGTCCGGCTCACCCTTCGTGCACATGGATGTCGGCGGTGTTCGCGCCTGGCCGCGCATGAACCGCAACGAACTCGTCCGGCTGTTTCCCGACGGCAAGACCCTGCATGTTCCGGCCGACGGCAAGCCGTTGCCGGGGTATGAGCTGGCTGTTGCAGACTACAAGCGCCGCGTCGGTGCCAGCGGCATCGAAGTCGCGGGTGGCGGCACCAAGGGTGCCGGCGACAAGGATACAACCAAGCGCAAGGGCAATCTGTTTGCCATGCTGTTTGGCGGCGGCAGTGGCGACGAGGATGAAGAACCCAACGCAATCGCCAGTGCCGATCTTGAAGGCTCTGACGAGCAGCCGGTCGCCAAGGCGAAAGTTACGCAGGTCGCTGCTGCAGAACAGGCCCTTCCAGGCGTCGATAATTCCGTCCAGCAGCCAGCCGCGGAGCAGAAGGACGTTGCCGCTCCGGTTCCGGGCGTAAGACCGGCCTTCAAGGATGCCGACGCCGGTATTCAGACGGCACTTGTTGCACCGACCAAGGAAACCTCGCAGGAAGCGTGGGCTGCAGCTTTGCCGGCGCCGGCTGCAACCACCGAAAGCGAATATGCCGATCTGACCGCCTACAAGATTCCGGTGCCTCAGATGCTCGGCAAGCGTGGCGCGAACGGCGATGCCGGTGCCGATACGCTGATGGCCTCGACCGATCCGAATGCGGCGGTGTTGCCTGAAGATGTTGCAGCCCTCGGCTTTGTGCCTGTTCCAGGCGCGCGCCCTGCAGGCGAGGAAGCGCTGATGGCCGTGGCCGACGCCAATGTTGCCGTCCCGTCGTTTGCCGAACGGGTACAGCCGCAGGCCGTTGCCTTGGCGCAGCAGCCGGTGGAAGCCGCAGCCGAGGCACAGACGCGCGTTGCCCAGACACATGTTGCACTGGCACAGCCGACGCAGCAGGAACAGCCGGTGGAAATGGCTGCGTTCGTGCCGCAATCGGCTGCCGCATCGCGCGCTGCAGTGTTTGACGATGCTTTCGATGGCAATGTCGAGGCGCCTGCCAAGGGCAAGCGCCCGAAGAAGCAGGAGGCCGATGCCGCGACCCGCTCGTCGGTTCGCACCGAGCCGAAGCTGACCCAGCAGATCATCTCCTCCTGGGCTCTGACCAACGGCCGCATGGCGACCCTGTCCAAGCCGGTCAAGGCGCCGCGCTTCGTCAGCAAGGCGCTGCGCGCTTCGCCGACGACGGTCTATTCGGCGGGGTTCTCGAACGAAGCCGTTGCGACCGACACGGCCCGGTTCAGCGGCACCGCCGTCAACTTCCTCGAAGTGAAGAAATTCAGCACCAACTGATTGTTGAGATTGAACCTCGACAAGGCCCGCCGGTGACGGCGGGCTTTTTGTTGTCCGCATCAGCGCGCTGATATCACATGAAAGTGTGCGTTTGCGGCGTTTGAGGGCCTCTTTTGGCTTTGAACGGTGTGGCGAAAGCGATTTTGCCTTCCTATATCACCGTCATCCCCTTCGTCGGAGACGCGTTTCCCGTTCTGCTGTGATGTGTTTGGTTCGCAGCCAGCGGCGCATGGAAATGGAAGGCCGTGAGGGACGTTCCCGTGTAAAACGGACAAGGAGTGTGCGAATGCCGAAGTACATCAAGACCCCGGAAGCGATTTCGAAATTGTCTCCCGAACAGTATCGCGTCACGCAGGAGAACGGCACGGAGCGGCCGGGTACCGGGCAGTATAACGATAACAAGAAGCCGGGCATCTATGTCGATATCGTTTCCGGCGAACCCTTGTTCGCGTCATCCGACAAATATGAATCCGGTTGCGGCTGGCCAAGCTTTACCAAGCCGATCGAGCCGGCCCATGTCGCCGAACTGCGCGATGTATCGCATGGGATGGCACGGACCGAGGTTCGCTCGAAGCACGGCGACAGCCATCTCGGGCACGTCTTTACAGACGGTCCGCGCGACCGCGGCGGATTGCGCTATTGCATTAACTCGGCCTCTCTCCGCTTTGTCCCCCGCGACAAGATGGAGTTGGAAGGCTATGGTGACTATCTCTCTCAGGTGGAGGATATCTGATGATAACCGAACGCGCAGTATTGGCCGGCGGCTGCTTCTGGGGCATGCAGGACCTCATTCGCCGTTATGACGGCGTCATCTCGACACGGGTCGGTTATACCGGCGGCGACGTCAGGAATGCGACCTACCGCAACCATGGCAATCATGCAGAAGGTATCGAAATCACGTTCGATCCCACGCGGATCAGCTACCGCGATCTGCTGGAATTCTTCTTCCAGATTCACGATCCGTCGACGGCCAACCGTCAGGGCAATGACACGGGCGCCAGCTATCGCTCGGCGATCTACTATACCGACGATGCGCAGAAGCGGGTTGCCTTGGAAACCATTGCCGATGTCGATGCCTCCGGCCTGTGGCCGGGCAAGGTGGTAACGGAAGTGGAACCCGTCAGCGATTTTTGGGAAGCCGAGCCCGAGCACCAGGATTACCTGGAGCGGATACCGAACGGCTATACCTGCCATTTCATCCGTCCCGGCTGGAAACTGCCGCACCGAGACAAGAGTAACGAAGCGGCGGCCTGAGGCGCTTCTTTTCATTCAGTTTGCTATCGTTTCAGAACGATAAAAGGCCGGTCGAGACCGGCCTTTTTGATGTCTGATGCCCGCCAACCGTATCGATTGGGGCGGCATCCATCGTGAGATGGTTTTATGCGGCGTCCGGGGCTTCGATCATGCCAAGGGCTGCGAGATAGGTGTCGAGGATGGCTTCCTGTTCCATGCGCTCGTCCTTGTCCTGCTTGCGGATCGCGATGACCTTTTTCAGGATCTTCGTGTCGAAGCCGGTGCCCTTTGCTTCGCCGTACACATCCTTGATGTCGTCGGCGATGGTTTTCTTTTCTTCTTCCAGCCGCTCGATGCGCTCGATGAACGAACGAAGCTGGTCGCGTGCGACGCCGTGGGCATCCGACATGGTGTTCTCCTTGTTGGGGGATATCAATGAGGGTGGGACTGAATTTGTGAGGCTGTGACCTGCCGCGAAGTGCGGTCGAGGTCAAGTGACATTGCGTAACATCGCGCTGATTTTCGGCCCGAACGGGCTGCAGCGGGCGTTATTCCCTGGGCTTGCTTGCCTCATAGGCCGCCTTCTGTTCGCCGGAGGCTTCCCGCTGGTTGAGCGCCCGCCACTCCTCGTACGGCATGCCATAGACGATCTCGCGGGAAGCTTCCTTGTCCATGTCGACGCCCGCAGCGTTGGCCGCATCGCGATACCAGTTGGACAGGCAGTTGCGGCAAAATCCGGCAAGGTTCATCAGGTCGATATTCTGCACATCGCTGCGTTCGCGCAGGTGGGAAACGAGGCGGCGAAAGGCGGCGGCTTCGAATTCAAGCTGTTGTTGTGGTGTCAGGTCGCTCATCGTCGGTCTCTTTCAGCTGTCAGAACGTATAGGGTCCGGTGCGCGATGGATAACGCCTGATTTCGTGCAATTCGGGGCGGGCATTCAAATTTGCAAGGATGGGTCCAAGCCGGGCGTCCCAGCCGGCCACGCCGCTATCGTCGCCGATCAGGTCCTGGCGCACTTCGATCAGGGCGTGGGCGAGGCCGGTTTCCATGCAATGGCGAAACATCGTGTCGCCGCGCAGGGCGCCATCATAGGGCTCGTTGTCGCCGACAAGGATATCGCCGGACACTTCAAGCGCTTCGATCAGCGGGGTAACCGCGCGCGGATCGCTGTCCCAGAGAACGGCAGCATGCCAGGGGCGGGGTACGCCTTTCCAGGCTGGGGTATAGGAGTGGATGGAAATCACCAGCGGCGCCTTGCCGCTTGCTGCGCCAACGGATGCGATCGTCTGCGAAACGGCCTGATGATATGGGCGATGAAAGCGATTGAGGCGTGCGTTCCATTCCTCCGGTGTAATCGGGTGGTTGCCGGGAATGATTGCACCGTCGGAAATCTTCATGATCAGCGTCGGATCGTCCTCGCCCCGGTTGGGGTCGATCAGCAGCCGCGAAAAACAGCTGAGGACGGCAGGAACGTTCAGCCGCGCCGCCAGCCGGCGGACAAGCGCCTCGACGCCGATGTCATAGGCGATGTGGCGCGCGAAAGCGCTTTCCGGAAGGCCGAGCCGTTGATATTCCGGTGGCAGGTGGTTTGTGGCGTGATCGGCAAGAATGACCAGTCCTTGCGCCGGGTCGCCTTCAATGATGTCGAATGGTGATGTTTGGGGCATACAGTATCAACTTGTTTCATCCTTGACAAAATTTGATGGCATGCTGTTGTCGATATCGCAAGGCAATCGCGAATTTGCGATGTTTCGGTCAACAAAAAGCCAGATGTAATCGATTAGAGTCGCGTTGACATTCAAGCCCTACCGTCGCAAGAAAGTCCCTCGACAAATCCCAACGGAGACCCATTGGAAACCGTGTCCAGATATCCTTTTTCCAGGCTGACTCTGCGGAACTGGTCCTTAAGCACCATTCTCCTCTTCGTTCTTACCGCGTTTTCGCCGGCCCTGATCGCAAATGAAGCCCGCGCCGAGTTCCGCGTCTGCAATGGTACGCAGAATCTGGTCGGCGTGGCTATCGGCTACCGTGCCAAGGAAGGCTGGATCACCGAAGGCTGGTGGCAGGTGCCCGCGACAACGTGCGCCACCCTGATCGAGGGTGAACTCCAATCACGATACTATTACCTCTATGCTGAAGATGCGGCTCGCGGTGGACGCTGGACAGGTGACGTCAATATGTGCGTTGCCGAAAACGAGTTCAAAGTGACGGGCGTGCAGGATTGCTTCGCGCGCGGTTTTCAGCGGATGGGGTTCAAGGAATACGACACGGGGCGTCAGGGAAGCTGGATGGTTCAGTTGTCCGATACCCCAGGGACTCAAGAAAGCCACAACTGATGAAGCGGAATAGAAAAGTCAAAATCCTCGCAACGCTCGGACCGGCATCGGGCGAAGAAGAGATGATCCAGAAGCTGCATGAGGCGGGGGCTGATCTTTTCCGGATCAACATGAGCCATGCCAGCCACGACATGATGCGCACGCTGATCAAGCGCATCCGCAATGTCGAGGCGCGCTGCGGCCGCCCGATCGGCATTCTGGCCGACCTACAGGGACCAAAACTGCGCGTCGGCAAGTTTGTCGCCGGCAAGGTCGACTTGGTTCCCGGCCAGGCCTTCACCCTCGACAACAAGGATGAGCCGGGCGACGCAACCCGTGTCTACCTTCCACACCCGGAAATCCTTGAATCGGTCAAGGCCGGCCACCGCCTGCTGATCGACGACGGCAAGCTGCATCTGCGCGCTGACAAGTCCGATGGCAAGAGCATCGTCTGCACCGTTATCGCCGGCACCAAGATTTCCGATCGCAAGGGCGTCAGCCTTCCCGATACGCTGCTGAGCGTTGGTGCTCTGACCGAAAAAGACCGTGCCGACCTCGACGCCGTTCTCGAAACCGAGGATGTCGACTGGGTCGCGCTGTCGTTCATTCAGCGTCCGGAGGATCTGTCCGAAGTCCGCAAGATTTCACGCGGCCGCGTCGGCCTGATGTCGAAGATCGAAAAGCCGCAGGCAATCGAACGCATCGACGAAATTATCGAGCTTTCCGATGCGCTGATGGTTGCCCGTGGCGACCTTGGCGTTGAAATGCCGCTTGAGGCCGTCCCTGGCCTGCAGAAGCAGCTGATCCGCGCTGCCCGCCGCGCCGGCAAGCCGGTCGTCGTCGCCACGCAGATGCTGGAATCGATGATCTCCGCTCCGGTCCCGACCCGCGCCGAAGTGTCCGACGTTGCGACCGCTGTGTTTGAAGGCGCAGACGCGATCATGCTGTCGGCCGAATCTGCTTCCGGTGATTATCCGGTGGAATCGGTTGCGACCATGGCGTCGATTGCCAGCAAGATCGAAACCGATCCGCATTATCCGGGCATCATCTACGCCCAGCGCACCCCGCCGGAAGCAACCGGCGCCGATGCGATTTCGCTGGCCGCTCACCAGATCGCCGAGACGCTCAAGCTTTCGGCCATCGTCTGTTACACGTCGTCCGGCACGACCGGCCTGCGTACCGCGCGCGAGCGTCCGCAGGTTCCGATCCTGGCCTTGTCTCCGGTTATCCAGACGGCCCGCCGTCTCTCCGTCGTCTGGGGCCTGCACTGCGTCGTCACGTCCGATGCGACCGATCTGGACGACATGGTCAACCGCGCCTGCCGCATCGTTGCCACCGAAGGTTTCGGCAAGCCGGGCGACCGGGTGATCATCTCGGCCGGCGTGCCGCTCGGAACCCCGGGTGCCACCAACATGCTGCGTATCGCCTATATCGGCTCCGACGGCCTCAGCGGCGTCTGAGACAAGCTCTAGGTTCATGAAAAAACCGCTGGAGCGATCCGGCGGTTTTTCTGTTTTGTGGTCTGGCTGGTCAGATGGTGATGCTGGCGGGGATCGCGATCATCATGCTTGGCGCTCCAGCTGGAGAGCCGCTGCCGAGCGCGGCGTTCAGGCCTTCGATTGCCTGGTTCAGGCTCTCTCCGGACTTCTGCGCTTCGCTTATGGCATTCTGGTCGGCATTCTTCTGCTCACGCATCCGGCGCACGGCCTCTTCAAGCAAGGCCTTGATCTCATGCGCCACGGCCTTGATTTCCTCAAGCGTCTTGCGGTCATCGGCGGAGACGGTCTGTTGCTCCGTGCCATCCTTCATCGTGTCCTGATAGGCCTTCTGGGCAAAGGACATGTCGTCTTCAGCGTTGTCGGTCGTCCCAGCGGTCTGCGCATCGGACGGCCCGGACAGCGTTACTTGCGCCTCTATGGAGCCGAACGCCGCCGCTCCTGTGGTTGATCCGGCTGAAGAAACCGCCGCTGCAAAGTCCTTGGCTGCTGCGCCGACTTCGCGGGCCAGATGGCCTGCCTGCCGGGCCAGGATTTCTGGATCGAAATTCCAGCGGCGGAGGTATTCCAGCTGCTTCTTGGCATCATCCAGTTTTTGCCTGGCCCGCGCCTTCATGTCGTCGGCATCAGTTTCTGCCGTGCTTTTCAGCATGTCGAGCGCCCGGTCCCGCAGGCTTTGCGTATCGGCCGCCACCCCGGCAGAGGATGTCCCTGCTGTCGCCGTCGTGGTTCGGAAGGGGTAGGTTGTGGCTATACCGCCGGTTTGCATGAATGGGACCTCCAGATTAAGGCCGCACGTTGCAATCGGCAACTTGCATGAGGCTGGCGTGCTAGCGGTTAAGCTGCTGAAACTAGTTAGTTTACCACCGTAATTCCCGCCTCTGCCTCTGCTGCGAGTGCGTTGAGGTCACGCTTCTTGCCGGCCAGCGATTCTATTGCGGCAATCGCCAAATCCGTGACGATGTAATCCGGCTTGTGGCCCAGATTATGGATGCGCAGCAGTGTCGAGCCTGCAATCTCTTCATGCAGTTGCCGCGAGTGGATCTCCGGCAGGACGACGCGGTCGGCATCGCCGGTGATGATCACGGTCGGGGCCTTGATCTCCTTATAGCGCGGCGAGACCCGCTTTACGTAGTCGAGGAGATTGGCGATATCGATGGCGTTGTTGCGAAAGGCGGCGGGCCTGATCGCCAGGTAGGCGGCCGTGTCCTCGATATAGCTGTCAGGACGCGGATTGGGCGCAAAGACGTATTTGGTCGCCTTGTCGATCGAGGCAAGGCCGATGGGAGGTGCCACGAGTGTGGCAAACAACCAACCGAGCACCGGCGTCTTGGTGACGCGGTAATACCATTCGATGCCGCCAGGCCAGGGGTGGGTGGCCGGGGACAGAAACAGCAGGCCGGCCACCATGTCCTTGTGATTGAGAGCGAAGGTGGCGGCAATCGCGCCACCGAAAGAGTGGCTGACGATGATGGCTTTCTTGATGCCGCGTTTTTTCATCAAGGCAGCGATCGCGTCGGCCTGACCGTCGGGATAGGCATTTTGCGGGCCGCCGCGGTCGGAGAAGCCTAGCCCGGGACGGTCGAGGAACAGCATGTCGGCGCGGCCCTCCAGCTTGCTCCTGAAGGCAACCATCGGGTCGCGCAGATTGGCGCTCGCCCCATGGATGAAAACCAGGGTGGGGAGATCAGCGCTTTTCGCGCGCGGCACGTAGACGCTGTTCATCCGGTAGCCGCCGACATCGATCCGTTCGCCGCTATTGGGATTGTCGCGTTCGAAGGCCGCTGCCTGATAGGAGCTGAAGCCGAACCCTGTGACGAGGGCGGCAAGGAAGAAGGATGCAACGAACAGCATGACTTTCCTGAAAACCAAATTCATCAATCACTCTTCCGCGCGCTTGCCCATCGGCCGGATGGGGCAATCGGCCGAATGGGCCGGTTATCGTCCGATACGAAAAAGAGGGCGCTACGGTTTCGCCGGGCAGGCAGAATTATGTGCGGTCGCCGGCAAGTTTTTCTTCCAGCTCGCCAAGCTGCTCCTGCGCCTTGCGGTCGGCGGGGTAGATGTCGAGGAATTGTTCCCAGGCGCGCAGTGCCAACTCATCCTGCCCAGAGGATGTAAGGATCGCGGCCATCCCGGCAAGCGCTCCGAAATGACGGGGTTCGATCGCCAGCACCTGATTGATGTCGGACATGGACTTGCGGTAGTTGCCCATCTGGTAGTGCAGCGTCGCCCGCTGGTTCCAGCCTTCGATATAGCGCGGGGAGAGGGTAATGACCTGGTCGAAAATATCCAGCGCCGTTGCCTGCCGGTTGGTTTCGACGGCCTTTGATGCCCATTGCATCAGGAGATTGACGGTGGCACTGCCGGAATCCTGCCACTCCACGCGAATCCGGTTGGAAATCTCGCGTGCCTTGTCTTGATCGCGTTCCCGCTTCAATTCGGCAAAGAGAGTATCGAGCCGCTGCTTGGGCGTCGTCAGTTCAGACGCCACCGAGGCCTGGGCTGCATCAGCGGCAAAGGCCGGTAGGGGGCTGGCGATGGATGCAGCCAGCATGCCGCCGAGAATCAAAAATGAAGACATGAGTTTAACCATGGCAGATAAGGTAGTCCGCCATGGCCGAAGATCAAATCAAATTTGAGACATCAAACTGATGAACCGCTTGGAAAGCCGGCTTTGTTGAAAGCAGGCGTATCCGAGCGCACTCAATCCATACGTAGTCGTTCCGAAAGCACAAACTTCCGGCGCGCACGATGGATCAGCCCTGACGGGCCTTGAAGCGCGGGTTCAGCTTGTTGATGATGTAGACGCGACCCTTGCGGCGAACCAGACGGTTTTCGCGGTGACGGGACTTCAGCGACTTAAGCGAATTTTTGATCTTCATTTTTCTGATCCGCAGTTTCGGCGACTTTTGAATTCGCCGGTCTTTAACAATCAAAAGCGCGCTTGCAGACCGTTAAGGCCGAGCGCGCTCTTAGGGTGGCAGGCAAATAACCCGGCATCGTAAACGTGTCAACCGCAGAGAGCCTGTTTTCACGGCGGTTGGCGGCTTTTCTGTGAGTTAAACCCTCAGTCAAGCCAGGTGACATGCCCCATCTTACGCCCCGGCCGCGCTTCCGTCTTGCCATAGAGGTGAACGAGCGTATCGGGCTTGGCAAGCCAGACCGGCAGGTCGTCGATATCGTCGCCGATCAGGTTCTGCATCACGCAGCCGGAATGGCGGGCGCCGTCCGACAGAGCCAGTCCGGTAATGGCGCGGATATGCTGCTCGAATTGCGAGACCACGCAGGCAGCTTCCGTCCAGTGGCCGGAATTGTGGACGCGCGGGGCGATCTCGTTGGCGATCAGCGTGCCATCCGCCAGCACGAAAAACTCGACGCCGATGACGCCGACATAGCCAAGCGCCGAAAGCACCGCCGTGGCTGCAAGGCGGGCTGCCTGTGCCGTTGCCTCGTTGATCGAGGCCGGAACGGTGGATGTGTGGAGAATGCCCTGACGATGGATGTTTTCTGCCGGATCGTAGCAGGCAATGGTGCCATCGGTACCGCGCGCGGCGATGATGGAGATCTCCCGCTCGAAGGCAACGAAGCTTTCGAGAATGCACGGAACGCCGCCGAGCGCCAGATAGGCGCCCGCCGGATCGTCGGCCGCGTTTCGGAACACCCGCTGGCCCTTGCCGTCATAACCGAGGCGACGGGTTTTCAGGACCCCCTTGCCGGAGAAGTCGGCAAGCGCACGCTCAAGATCATCCTGGCTGTCAATCGCGTGAAAACGCGCCGTCTCGATGCCGCAGCCGTTGAGGAACTGTTTTTCCGTCACGCGGTCCTGCGATGTCTCCAGAGCCTTCGGGGGCGGAAAGACCGGCCGGGAGCCTGCAAGACGTTCCGCAGCATCGACGGGAACGTTCTCGAATTCGTAGGTTACGATGTCACATTCGGCAGCAAGCCGTTCCAGCGCCTCCGCGTCGTCATAGGCCGCGACGATCTGACCGTTGGCGACCTGCGCCGCCGGACAGTCGATCTGCGGTTCCAGTATGATGGTGCGGAAATTCAGCCGGGCTGCGGCCATGGCAAGCATGCGGGCGAGCTGGCCGCCACCGATGATGCCGATCGTCCTCATGCCTGGTCCACGGGATATTCGGCAACGGCAGCGCTTTGCTGTTCGCGCCAATCGTCCAGCCGGTCGGCAAGATCGGGATCGCTGAGCGCCAGAACGGCGGCGGCAAGAAGGGCTGCATTGATGGCGCCGGCGCGGCCGATCGCTAAGGTGCCGACGGGAATGCCGGCCGGCATCTGGACGATGGAGAGCAGGCTGTCCTGGCCCGAAAGGGCCTTGGACTGGACGGGGACGCCGAAGACAGGAAGGGGCGTCATCGCCGCCGTCATGCCGGGCAGGTGGGCGGCACCGCCGGCACCGGCGATGATCACCTTGAAGCCCTCGTCGCGGGCGCCTCTGGCAAAATTGATCAGCCTGTCGACCGTGCGGTGCGCCGAAACGATACGGGCATCATAGGCGATGTCGAGGGCGTCGAGCGTGTCGGCGGCATTCTTCATGGTTTCCCAGTCGGACTGGCTACCCATGATGATGGCGACGGGCGGGGTTGCTGCTTTCGTCACGTTGTTCGTTCCGCTTTGTTACAAGGCCGAAGGTCCGGCCGGAGCGTTCGCAGCGTATCCCTGCGGGACACGCAAGGGCTTCAGGCGATGATATCGGGAATGATCATGTCTTCGATCTTGGTGATCTTGTCCTTGATGACCAGCTTCTTCTTCTTCATCCGCTGGATACGCAGGGCATCGCAGCCCGTTTGGATCATCGCATTGATCGCAACATCATAGTCTTCATGTTCCTGCCTCAGCCGCGCTACGCCCAGTCTGAGTTCGGCCTGATCCTGATCTGGCATGCAATGTTCCCCGTCAGCGCCGGCAGCAGATAGTCTGCTATCCGCATGAATCGAGCGTCCTCTAGCACAGAATTGTTGGTAACGGGAAGTTATCCCAATACCAAATCTCGACATTGAGATTTGGTGTCGGCCACGATTTCGCCTTCGACAAATGAAAAATAGCATGGCACACTATCTCGGTTGATACGTGGAACACCCGGCATCTACCGATCGGGTGCAAGCAAAAGGAAGGGACTGCCACATGACCATTGAGGCTCATCTTGCAACGCTTGAGAAAAAACATGGTGTTTTGGAGCAGGAGCTCCACTCGGCCCTGATACAGCCGTCTGTCCAGGATCAGCACATTGCTGACATCAAGCGTCGGAAGCTGCGCTTGAAGGACGAAATTGAGAAGATTCGTTCTTCAACTCACTGATTACAGAAAGCAATCACATTCATCGGGAGACTTGTGTTCCAGCGCATTTGTTGAATTCCGGCAGCCAACTGAACTTTGAAGGCCGGTTTCAAGCGTTGTCGATAGGCGGACTTGGTTGGACATGATGTTCGCCAAAAGCCCGCAAGTATTGAGTTTCCCGATGACTGGCCATTGGCGGCCGCCCCCCTCACGACCAGAACTGATCCAGCCAGAGATTGACCCGGTCAAAGCCCGGCTTGTTGATTGCGTAGATCCGTTTCGTGCCGCTGGCCGACACGGAAACCAGATTTGAATCCAGCAATGCCTTCAGATGCTGCGATACGGCGGGGCGGCTGATCGGCAGTCCTTCGGCCAGCTCGTTGACTGTCCGCGGCGCGCGCCGTAATTCCTCCAGCAGATACCGCCGGTTCGGGTCCGAGATCGCATCGAAGGGATCAGCGTGTGACATGGGCAAAAGCTAGGAGAAATAACGGCTCCCGGCAAGTAAATTGTGCAGTGCGGTAGAGAAATCTTGCCCTGCGGAATGCGGGTTTGGCAGGCGCAATTTCCGCGGTCGATCTGCAGCTTCGTTCCGGTCTTCGCGCTGGCTGATTATGATCCTGCAACAAGGGCGACAATTCCGTCATAGACGAGCTTCGACCCCGCTAGGAATGCCATCGTGTACATGAATGGGTAAAACACCTGCGGCTGCATGCGCCGGACCACCCATGCGCCAGCCATCGTCGCCAGCATCGCGAGCGGAAACAGTGTCAGCGACGTGGTCAGATTACTCAGATCCAACTGCCCGAGCGCGAAATAGGGGATGAGCTTGACGGCGTTGAGGATGGCAAAGAACCGCACGATCGTGCCGGTATATTCGCGCGGCGGCAGTTTCAGCGGCAGAGTGTAGATCTGGAACGGTGGACCGCCAGCATGGGCGACGAAACTGCCGTAACCCGCAAGGCCACCGAAAAATGTCGCCTGCACCGGCCTTTGCGGCTTGGCCGGGGTGATGATGCCCTGCCGCGCCTGCCAGAGATTATAGACATAGCGCAGAACGAACAGAACGGTGATCGCCCCGATGATCAGCCTGAGTGCATCGCGCGCCACATAAGCCGCTGTGGCCCAGCCGATGACGATACCGATCAGCGCGCCCGGCAACAGGATCTTGAGCGTCGTCATGTCGCCATGCTTTCGCCATGTCCACAATGCCACCAGATCCATGGCGATCAGAATCGGTAAAAGAAGGGCTGCTGCCTGTACCGGAGAGACGGCCAGCGATAGAAGCGGCACGCCCATGAGCGAAAGTGCTTCTCCCATGCCGCCTTTGCTGAAGCCGACGAGTAGAACTGCGGGAATGGCGATGGCATAGAATTGAAAATCAGGAAGCATGGGTATCGGTTGATCCTTTTGCCGCTAGGGTCTATCGCTTTTGGAGATCGAAATCGAGTAGGGGTGATGCGCGGCCGCGCATTTCACCGGGAACAGAGACATTATGAGCAATACAGACAATCGCTGCCGCCTCGTCCTCATCGTGCCGGACATCGCCGATGTTGACAGCCGCGTGCAAATCCTGAGCGGCGCGCTGCGCGGCGGCGACGTGGCCTCGGTGATCGTGCCGCAATACGGCCTGGACGATCAAACCTTCCAGAAACATGCCGAAGCCCTGGTGCCGGTGATCCAGGAGGCGGGCGCTGCGGCGCTGGTTGCCGGCGACACGCGGGTTGCAGGCCGGGTCAAGGCCGATGGCCTGCACGTCACCGGCAATGCCGCTGAGCTGGCGGAAGCGATGGAAAAATTCTCGCCCAAGCTGATCGTTGGTGGCGGCAATGCCACCGACCGTCACCACGCGCTGGAAATGGGCGAAATCCGCCCCGATTACGTTTTCTTCGGCAAGGTCGATGGTGACATCAAGCCGGAAGCGCATCCGAAGAATGTGGCGCTGGCCGAATGGTGGGCCTCGATGATCGAAATTCCCTGCATCGTCATGGGTGGTACGGATCCGGAATCGGTGCTTGCCGTCGCCGAGAGCGGAGCCGAATTTGTTGCGTTGCGGCTGGCTGTGTTTGCCGAGCCGGAGCAGGCACCGGCCATCGTTGCGAGCGTCAATGCACTTCTTGACGAAAAAGCGCCACGGTTTGAAGCTTAAGGCATTTGCATGTTGATCCGTCCTTCTCCATCGCTGCGCCGAATTCCTCTCCTTTTGCTGGGAGCTGCCCTTCTGGCCGCGCCATCGGGTCTTCGTGCCGACGATGCGCTGCCGGGCGTCAACGATGCACCGGTTGTCGTTCAGGACGAGAACGACGAGGGCGTCGCTGCCAAGCGCGGCCGTATCACGCCGTTCAACGGCGCAGCACTGCCCGAGGGCGAGATCCCGGCCTTGCAGTCTCCAGAGGACGCCAAGAAGGCGGATGACGAGGCGAAAAAGGCCGATGTCAAAAAGCTGGAGCCTTCGACCGGCGTCAACGTGCTGGAGCGGATGGGTGCCGAACTGCCTGCACTGCCCCAGGAAAAGCCGTTTGAAGGCAAGGCCGACGATGCCTATGGCGCATTTCAGCGTGGCTACTATCTGACGGCGATGGAAATGGCTTTGCCGCGTGCCCAGCTTGGGGATGCGGCAGCGCAGACGCTGGTTGCGGAAATCTTTTCGCAGGGGCTTGGTGTCGCGCGCAACAAGAAGGATGCGGCATTCTGGTATGGTCAGGCGGCCAATTCCGGCGATCCGGCGGCCATGTTCAAATACGCGCTGCTGTTGATGGAAGGCCGCGATGTTACCCGCGACAAGAAGAAGTCGGAAGAGCTGATGAAGAAGGCTGCCGATCTCGGCAATTCCTCCGCCCAGTTTAATTACGGTCAGCTGCTGGTCGCCGACATGCCGGGCGAAAAGGGCCTGAAGGCAGCGCTGCCCTATTATGAGAAGTCGGCCGAACAGGGGATTGCGGATGCGCAATATGCCCTGTCGCAGATCTATCTGAATGTCGATGGCATCGATGACAACAAGCGGGCGACGGCGCGCGACTGGTTGCTCAGGGCCGCGAAGGCCGGGTTCGATACCGCCCAGCTCGATCTTGCCATCTGGATGGTCGATGGCATCGGCGGCGACCGCAATCTCGAGGAAGGCTTCAAGTGGATGTCGCGCGCCGCCGGCGGCGGCAATGTCGTGGCGCAGAACAAGCTCTCGCATCTCTATGTCAATGCGATCGGTACGCGGCCTGATCCGATCGAGGCGGCGAAATGGTATGTATTGTCGCGCCGGGCCGGGCTGAAGGATGCCGCTCTTGAGGATTTCTATCTGGGGCTGACGGATGAACAGCAGAAGGCAGCGTTGAGTGCCGCCAACAAATACCGCTCATCCTGATCCTGTTTTTGCTGCAAGACTTGAACTTTCGGGGGTTTTGTGGTCTTGAAGCGCCGGATTGGCTGGCCGTAGGGGCGGCTCCGAGTTCTTTAGGGAATGCTCCCCATGAAAATCAACGGCAATGAAATTCGCCCCGGCAGCGTGGTAGAGCACAATGGCGGTCTTTGGGCTGCCGTGAAGTGCACGACCGTCAAGCCCGGCAAGGGTGGTGCTTTCAATCAGGTCGAACTGAAGAACCTGATCGATGGCACCAAGCTGAACGAGCGTTTTCGTTCATCGGAAACCGTTGAGCTGGTCAGCCTTGAACTGAAAGACTTCCAGTTCCTCTATGAACAGGGCGATGCGCTGGTGTTCATGGACAATGAGAGCTATGAACAGCTGGAATTGCAGAAGGATTTCGTCGGCGATCGCGCCACCTTCCTGCAGGACGGCATGATGGTGACGGTGAAGCTTTACGACGAGAAGCCGATCGGCATCTCGCTGCCGGACCAAGTGGTTCTGACGATCGCGGAAGCCGATCCGGTGGTGAAGGGGCAGACGGCAGCGTCCTCCTACAAGCCGGCGATCATGGAAAATGGCGTTCGCGTCATGGTTCCGCCGTTCGTCGCGACTGGAGAGCGTATTCTGGTCGATACCAATGAAATTACCTATCTCCGCCGCGCGGACTGATCCGCAGCGGCACATCTGAATTTCTCCGGCCGTTCCTGCGGCCGGTTTTCTGTTTCGAAGGAAAAGCCAAAATGGCACGCTCAGCTCTTCTCAATGTCATGGTTCAGGCCGCGTTCAAGGCCGGCAAGTCCCTGGCGCGCGATTTCGGTGAAGTGCAGAACCTGCAGGTCTCGCTGAAAGGCCCCGGCGATTACGTTTCGCAGGCCGACCGCAAGGCGGAAAAACTTCTCCGCGAAGAGCTGATGAAGGCCCGCCCGACCTATGGCTTCCTCGGTGAGGAAAGCGAAGAGATCATCGGCACCGATGGTGCGCATCGCTGGATCGTCGATCCGCTGGACGGCACGACAAACTTCCTTCACGGCATTCCGCATTTCGCGATTTCGGTGGCGCTTGAGCGTCAGGGCGAAGTTGTCGCCGCTGTGATGCTCAATCCGGCGACCGACGAACTCTATACGGCAGAGCGTGGCGGCGGAGCCTTCCTCAACGATCGCCGCCTGCGCGTCGCGGCCCGCAAGAACCTCTCGGATGCCGTGATTGGCACCGGCACACCGCATCTGGGCGTTGCCAACCATGGCACCTATCTGGTCGAACTGCGCCATGTCATGGGCGAAGTTGCTGGCGTTCGCCGCATGGGCGCTGCCTCGCTTGATCTGGCCTATGTCGCGGCCGGTCGGTTTGATGGTTTCTGGGAGCGCGGCCTGATGCCGTGGGATCTGGCTGCGGGCATCCTTATGATTCGCGAAGCCGGCGGCTGGGTTGCCGATATCGACGGCGGCAACAAGCCGATGGACGACGGCTCCATCGTTGCGGGCAACGAATATATCCGCAAGGCGCTGCATGACGTGCTGCACCGTCCTATTCCGGGCAAGTAGGCAGAGATTGGTCTGAACGGGCGGCTGTTTCATCCTGTTGATGTTGCCCGTTGTTTCCCCTTCAATTTGGCGCAAACTTCCTCTAGTCTCCCCCCAGCGTCGCCCTACCTCTTTTGGAGGTATGGTTGCAGCACTGGCAAACCGGAGAGTAGAGCCTCATGGCGAAATTGGAACTGTCGGGATGGGATGCCGGCGGAGGTTTGAGCGAGGGGTATAATCCCAACAAGCTATCGAGCCCGATGGTCTTCTTCTGGACCATGGTGATCTTTCTGATCATCATCGGCTTTCTTGGGGCAATCCTGTTTCGCCAGGCACAGGCCGCTTTTCTCAGCAATCCCGGCCTGAACGGCCTGATTTTCGGCGTTCTGCTGATCGGGATCCTGCTGGTCTTCAATCACGTGTTCAGCCTGCGGCCCGAAGTTCGCTGGTTCAATTCCTTCCGTGCTGCCGGCAGTGCCGAGAAGGTCGGGCGCGACCCGGTGCTTCTGGCTCCGATGCGGGCGCTGATCGGCCAGCGCCATTCGATGTCGATCTCGACGACGGCACTGCGCTCCATTCTCGATTCGATCGCCACCCGGCTCGACGAATCACGCGATACGTCGCGATACCTGATCGGCCTTTTGGTCTTCCTTGGTCTGCTCGGCACGTTCTGGGGTCTGCTTGGCACGATCGGTTCCATCAATACCGTTATTCAGTCGCTCGACGCCGGGAGCGGAAGCACCGAGGATGTCCTTGCTGCGTTGAAGACCGGCCTGTCTGCGCCTTTGACCGGCATGGGCACGGCGTTCTCGACATCGCTCTTTGGCCTGTCCGGATCGCTGATCCTCGGCTTTCTCGATCTTCAGGCCGGCCGCGCGCAAAACCGTTTCTATACCGAACTTGAAAACTGGTTGTCGTCGGTGACTGATGTCAGCTCCGACCAGACGTCCGCGCTTGGTAAGCCGCTTGCGGCACCGGTTGAGGAATTGCGCCAATTGACCGAACAATTGGCGCGCCTCAATCAGGACGGGGGCATGAACCAGCGCACAACGGCGGCGATGGCAAGCCTCGCGGAAGGCATTCAAGGCTTGGTCAAGAACATGCGCGGCGAACAGCAGATGTTGCGCGACTGGATCGAAGCGCAGCAGGAAGAGGCAAAATCGATGCGCAAGACGCTCGACAAGCTTTCCGCCCGTATCGGCCAGGCGGACAAAATCCCGGTGCATCCGGACAGAACACCACCCAAGCTTGCCCGCGTTGAAGACACCGGAGGGAATGACTGATGGCACTGGCGCGCAAGGGCCGCAGCCAGAGGACCGTCGATTACTGGCCGGGTTTTGTCGATGCCCTGTCGACGCTGCTTTTGTCGATCATGTTCCTGCTTTGCGTGTTTGTGCTTGGGCAGTTTCTGCTCAGCCGCGAAATCAGCGGCAAGGATGATGTGCTCAACCGGCTGAACAGCCAGATCAACGAACTCACCCAACTTCTGGCACTGGAGACAGGCGGCAAGCAGGATCTCGAGGATTCGCTGGCCAATCTGCAGGCCTCGCTTGCGACCTCCGAGGGCGAGCGCTCGCGGCTGCAAGCGCTGCTGGAGCAGGGTGCGGGCAGTTCCGATAGCGCAAACCAGCAGATCGGCGACCTGACGGGCAAGCTTAATGCGGAAAAACAGGTCAGCACCCGGGCCATGAGCCAGATCGATCTGCTGAACCAGCAGATTGCAGCACTGCGCAGCCAGATCGCTGCCATCGAAGGTGCGCTGCAGGCATCCGAGGCCAAGGACAATGCCTCGCAGACGAAGATCTCCGATCTTGGCCGCCGGCTGAACGTGGCGCTGGCGCAGCGAGTGCAGGAACTCAACCGCTATCGTTCCGACTTTTTCGGCCGTCTGCGTGAAATCCTCTCCGACCGCGAAAATATCCGCATCGTCGGCGACCGTTTCGTTTTCCAGTCGGAAGTTCTGTTTCCGTCAGGCGGCAATGAACTCAACCCGGCAGGGCAGGAAGAGATGGGCAAGCTTGCCTCGGCTGTGCTTGACCTCGCCAAGGAAATTCCCGCCGAGATCAATTGGGTGCTGCGCGTCGACGGCCATACCGACAACGTGCCGTTGTCCGGCACGGGCCGCTATGTCGACAACTGGGAGCTTTCTTCTGCCCGTGCGACGTCGGTCGTCAAATTCCTGATTTCCAAAGGCGTTCCCGCCAACCGTCTGGTTGCCGCCGGCTTTGGCGAATTCCAGCCGATTGCCGAGGGCGAAACTCCGGAAGCGCGGTCGCAGAACCGCCGTATCGAGTTGAAGCTCACGGAGAAGTAAAGGGCGCCGCCGCCTTTTGACACGGCGGTCATCCATTCACTACCGAGGACTTTCCGGGCGTGTTCCCCGTTGCCCTGACGTTTACGTGTGCGTAATGTTCAGGTGGGTGGAATTGCAGGAGGGTGCCGATGGATTGTGATGTTCTGGTTATCGGGGCGGGGCTTGCGGGTCTCGTGACCGCGGTGGAGGCCGCCGATCGCGGCCTGCGGGTCATCGTTCTCGATCAGGAAGGCGAACAGAACCTCGGCGGGCAGGCTTTCTGGTCGCTCGGCGGACTATTTTTTGTCGATAGTCCGGAGCAACGGCGCATGCGCATTGGCGACACGCTCGATCTGGCCCGCCAGGACTGGATGGGGTCGGCGCAGTTTGATCGTCCGGAAGATTTCTGGCCGCGCCGCTGGGCGGAGGCCTATCTCGATTTCGCGGCACATGAAAAGCGCGCCTGGCTGCACAGTCAGGGCATGCGCTGGTTTCCGGTGGTCGGCTGGGCAGAGCGCGGGGGCGGCCTGGCTGATGGCCACGGAAATTCGGTGCCGCGCTTCCATGTGACATGGGGAACGGGACCGGGCGTTTTGGCGCCGTTCATTGCGCGGGCACGGGCGCTGGAGGCGAGGGGGCGCATTCGCTTCCGCTTTCGCCATCAGGTCGACGAACTGATCATGAGCAATGGCACTGTGACTGGTGCGCGCGGCTCGGTTCTCAAAAATGACGGCGTGCCGCGTGGCCAGCGCAGTTCGCGAGAGGTTGTCGATGAGTTCTGGTTCGAGGCTGGCGCCGTCGTCGTCTCGTCGGGCGGGATTGGTGGCAATCACGATATGGTGCGGCGCCAATGGCCGGTCGATCGCTTAGGCCCGCCACCGAACTTCATGGTCAGCGGCGTGCCTGATTACGTCGATGGCCGGATGGTGGAAATTGCCGAGCATGCGCGCGGATCGGTGATCAACAAGGATCGCATGTGGCACTATACCGAAGGTCTCAGAAACTTCGATCCGGTCTGGACGAACCACGGCATTCGCATCCTGCCCGGGCCATCCTCGTTCTGGTGCGATGCCGACGGCAACCGGTTTGCAGCACCTGCCATGCCGGGCTTCGATACGCTCGGCACCTTGAAAGCGATCCGCAAAACCGGGGCCGACTACAGCTGGTTCATCCTGACCAAGGCGATCATCAAGAAGGAGTTTGCGCTGTCCGGTTCCGAACAGAACCCGGATCTGACCAACAAGGATATTCCACAGCTCTTGAAGCGGCTCGGCAAGAACCCGCCCGGCCCGGTGCAGGCGTTCATGGACAAGGGCGAGGATTTTATCGTGCGCGACAGGCTGGAGGATCTGGTCGAGGCGATGAATACGCTGAGTGGCGAGGGGCGGCTTTCGCTGGAGCATTTGCGCGGCCAGATCAAGGCGCGGGATCGCGAGATCGACAACCCGTTTTCCAAGGATGCCCAGATCACCGCTATCCGTGGAGCGCGCAATTACCTCGGTGACAGGCTGATGCGGACAGCGAAGCCGCATCGGCTGCTCGATCCGAAAGCGGGGCCGCTGATCGCCGTGCGGCTGAATATCCTGACCCGGAAAACATTGGGGGGCCTGCAGACCGATCTGAATGGCCGGGTGTTGGAGCTGTCGGGCGAGCCGGTTCCGGGGCTCTATGCAGCCGGCGAAGTCGCCGGTTTCGGCGGCGGCGGCATGCATGGCTATAATGCGTTGGAAGGCACGTTTCTCGGCGGCTGCCTGTTTTCGGGACGCATTGCGGGGCGCAGCGTCGGCACCTGATCGGCACGTGGAAAACGCTCCCCGGACTGACCGGGGAGCGGCTTATGATCAGTCCAACTGGACGTTGGCGTCCTTGACGACCGGACCCCATTTGGCCAGCTCGGCCGTGACATGAGTGGCTAGCTCTTCCGGCGTCGATGCGACGATGGTAGCGCTGAAATCCTTCATTTTTTCGGCTACGGTCGGATCCGCGAGGGCCTTCTTGGCAGCAGCATTCAGCCGGTCGATGGCTTCCTTTGGCGTTCCCGCTGGGGCAAACAGCGCATTCCAGGTATAGGTCTCGTAGCCGGGTATGGTCTCGGCGATGGTCGGCACGTCCGGGAAGGACGCCGCGCGTTCTTTCGTCGTTACGGCAAGCGCCCGCAACGTACCGGACTTGATATGGCCGGAGGACGAGGGCAGGTTGTCGAACATGATCGGCACTTGATTGCCAATGACATCGTTCAGCGCCGGGCCTGCTCCCTTGTAGGGAACATGCTGCATGCTGACATCAGCCATTTTCTTGAACAGTTCGCCGGAGAGATGCAGCGGCGTGCCGTTGCCGGAAGAGGCATAGGAATATTGCTCCGGGGCGGCCTTCAGCAGAGCGACGAGTTCCGCGACGTTCTTGGCCGGCAGTTCCGGATTGACGACGAGCACGTTGGGCACCAGCACCAGCAGCGAGACCGGAGCGAAATCCTTTTCCGGATCGTAGGGCTTGGTCTTCAGGATCAGCGGATTGAGCGCGTGGGTCGCGACCGTTCCCATCAGGATGGTGTAGCCATCTGGCTCAGCCCGTGCCACCCGGTCGGCGCCGAGATTGCCGCCGGCACCGGCAACGTTTTCAACGACGACCTGCTGGCCGAGATCGTCCGACATTTTCTGCCCGATGATGCGGGCAACGACGTCGGTCGAGCCGCCGGCTGCAAACGGTACCACGAGGGTGACCGGCCGATCGGGGAATTCCTGTGCTTGCGCTGCAGTGCCAAGCGCAAGTGCTGACGCTGCCACCATCGCAAGAGCAAGTGCAGTGCGTCGCTTCAACAAAGATAAAGCCATTCAAATCTCCTCCCAAAGACGTTGCTGTCTGGAAAACGGCTCAAACCGTTTCTGCCTCCAACAATAGCGCCGGAGGCCCGCAGGGCAACCTTGGACGAGAGATTAACCGTTAAGCGCGTCAGCCGAGCGTAACGACCTTGCCTGGTTCCGGAGCATCATAGTCGAACTGCAACCGGGCGAGCTTGGCATAAAGGCCGCCCTGGCGCACGAGGGAAGCGTGCGTGCCTTCCTCGACGATCTTGCCCTGATCCATGACGAGGATGCGGTCGGCCTTCAGAACGGTTGCCAGCCGATGGGCGATGACCAGCGTCGTGCGTTCGCGCATCAGGCCATCCAAAGCCTTCTGGACAAGTGTTTCGCTCTCGGCGTCGAGCGCGGAGGTCGCCTCGTCGAGCAGCAGCACCGGGGCGTCCTTCAGGATAGCGCGGGCAATGGCGATGCGCTGCCGCTGGCCGCCCGACAGCGTGATGCCGCGTTCGCCCACCTGTGTGTCGTAGCCCTGATCGAGCCTGGCGATGAATTCATCGGCCTGGGCAGCAACGGCCGCGGCTTTCACCATGTCACGCGATGCCGATGGCATGCCGAAGGCGATGTTGTCATGGATCGAGGCGGCAAAGATCGTCACGTCCTGCGGCACGATGGCGATGCGGCGGCGCAGCGCCTCCGGATCGACGGCGCGGATATCAGCGCCATCGACGGAAATTGCGCCCTTGACCGGATCGTAGAAGCGCAGAAGCAGCGAGAACACCGTGCTCTTGCCCGCACCCGACGGGCCGACGATCGCAACCGTCTCGCCGGGCTTGACGGCAAAGCTCAGGCCCTTGACGCTCTTGTAGCCCGGCCGCGACGGATAGGCGAAGTGCACGTCGTCAAAGCTTACCGCACCCTGTGCCGGTTCCGGCATCGGCAGTGGATTGGCCGGCGCGGTGATCTCAGGCTGTTCGACCAGCAATTCGCTGAGGCGCTCGGCGGCGCCAGCTGCCTGGGAAAGTTCGCCCCAGACTTCCGAAAGTGCGCCGAGACTGCCTGCGGCAAAGACAGAATAAAGCAGGAACTGGCCGAGCGTGCCGGCCGAAAGGGCGCCGGACAGCACATCCTGTGCGCCGAACCACAGGACGGCGACAACGCTGCCAAAGATCATGGTGATGGCAAAGGCTGTGAGGATGGAGCGGGCCTTGATGGCGGAGCGCGCTGCCTCATAGGCGCTTTCGACGGAGCTGCCGTAGCGGGCCTGCGCTGCCGCTTCGCCATTGAAGGCCTGAACGGTGCGGGCGGCGGAGATTGCTTCACCGGCATAGGCCGAGGCGCTGGCCAGCGTATCCTGTGCTTCACGCGACCGGCGCCGTACCGAGCGGCCGAAACCCACCAGCGGGAAGACGATGACGGGGATTGCTGCGATCACCAGGCTCGACAGTTTCGGGCTGGTATAGACCATCATGCCGATGGCCCCGAGACACAGGATGATGTTGCGTAGCGCAACGGACGCCGTTGCGCCGACAGCGGATTTGATCTGCGTCGTATCGGCGGTCAGCCGCGAAACGATCTCGCCGGACTGATTGACGTCGAAGAAGGATGGGGAAAGCCGGGTGATATGATCGAACACGTCGCGGCGCAGATCAGCGACGATGCGCTCGCCGAGCGTGATGACGAAATAATAGCGGCAGGCACTCGCCAAAGCCAGAATGATCGCCAGGATCATCAGCATCGAGAAGTAGGTGTTGATGAAACCGGAATCGGAATTGGAGAAGCCGTGGTCGATCATCCGGCGCACGGCCATCGGCAGCGTCAAGGTGGTCACGGCTGCGGCGACCAGCGAAATGCCGGCGCCTATGACGAGATTGCGATAGCGCTGGATATACGGCAGCAGCTTGACCAGCGGGCGGACTGACTTTCGCTCCGCCGGTTGAACGACCTCATTCGACACATGACCTCCAATACCGGAAGAAGCTTACAAAACTCGCATGAGTCTTCTCCGGCGGTACTTGTTATCCTAATGACCATCATGTATAGGCACGGCATCAAATTGGGAAGCCGTGGTCCCTTGAGTGGTCTTCGGCATCATTTACGTGTTCGGTCCTCATGCCGCAATGGCCCGCTAATGGCTTGCGACAATTGGACCCTGGAACTTGCAGGAAGATTGTTATGAAGGCTGATATCCATCCCGCTTACCACATGATCAAAGTCGTCATGACGGACGGCACCTCGTACGAAACCCGCTCGACTTGGGGTACGGAAGGCCAGACCATGAACCTCGAGATCGACCCGACGTCGCACCCGGCATGGACCGGCGGCAACCAGCAGATGCTGGACCGCGGCGGCCGCGTTTCCAAGTTCAAGAAGCGCTTCGAAGGCCTCGGCCTCTAAGCTTCCTGCTGGAAGATATTGTCGAGAAAGCCCGGTTTTTCCGGGCTTTTTTGCGTTCGGGTTGCGCGGTCTTTCGCCT
Organism: Pararhizobium sp. PWRC1-1; assembly: GCF_049897905.1. NCBI lineage: Bacteria > Pseudomonadati > Pseudomonadota > Alphaproteobacteria > Hyphomicrobiales > Rhizobiaceae > Pararhizobium > Pararhizobium sp. PWRC1-1. The sequence continues at coordinate 76,280 of NZ_JAFCXE010000012.1, forward strand.
TGTCATGACGCTTTGCCGAATGCCTCCTTGTAGGCGGCGGGCGTGGTGGACAGATGCTTGCGGAAGTGATGGCGGAGTGTCGCAGTCGTTCCGAAACCGGCGATCTCGGCCACCGTCTCGACGGAAACATTCGACGTCTCCAGCAAATCCCGTGCACGCGACAGCCGTTCGGCCAGCAGCCAGCGCGCCGGTGTCACGCCTGTTGCCGCCTCAAAGCGCCGCAGGAACGTGCGTGTGCTCATGCCTGCGCGCATTGCCAGCGCCTCGACCGAATGGTCGCCGCCCAGGTTCGCGCGCATATGATCCAGCAGCGGTCCGAGCCGGCTGCTCTCGTGGGGCTTTGGGACCGCCTGCGCGATGAATTGGGCCTGGCCGCCATCGCGGTGCGGTGGAACGACCAGCCGGCGGGCGACTGTATTGGCGGCTGCCGTGCCGAAGTCGCGGCGGATCAGGTGCAGGCAGAGATCAAGACCGGCGGCGCTGCCTGCGGATGTCAGGACATTGCCCTCGTCGACATAAAGCACGTCGGGCGTCACCAGAATGTCGGGATATCGCTGTTTCAGGGTTTCCGTGTAGCGCCAATGCGTCGTCGCACGTTTTCCGGAAAGAAGCCCGGCGGCGGCAAGAACGAAGACGCCCGAGCAGATCGATAGAATGCGGGCGCCACGGTCATGCGCCTTGTTCAGCGCATCGCACAGATCGTCAGGCACCGGCGTCTCGACCCCGCGCCAGCCGGGAACGATGATCGTATCGGCCTCTGACTGAAGCTCCAGCCCGCCATCGACTACAAACCGCACGCCGCCTGTCGCGCGCATTTCACCATCGTCGATCCCGGCAACGGAAAAGCGATACCAGTCCGGCCCCATCTCCGGCCGCGACAGGCCGAAAACCTCGACCGCCACGCCGAACTCGAACGTGCACAGACCATCATAGGCAATGGCAACGACGAGGGAATTGCGGCTGGGCGGGGCTTGAAGCGTATTTGGCATGATATTGAGCATATATGGCGATAGTGCCATCTGCAACTCCGCCCGGATGTGGTCTAGGAATTGGCCTGTCATCGCAACGGAGGCCAAAATGAGTTTCGTAACCGACTATCCCGCCGCATCGTCCGATGCCGTTATCGATCACTTCCTGAAGCGCCTCTCGGTGGAGACCGATTGTGCCGATGTGGCGTCTGCCTTGACCTCCGGCGAGCAGGACTTTGTCCTTCTGCACGTCGTCGGTTCGCCTGACGCCTATGCGCGCCGCCATGTTCCGGGCGCACTGCACCTGCCGCACCGTGAAATGACGCATGAGCGCATGGCGGATTGGCCGGAAGGTACGCTGTTCGTTGCCTATTGTGCCGGCCCACACTGCAACGGGGCGGACCAGGCTGCGCTCAAGCTTGCGCGCCTCGGGCGGCCGGTGAAGATCATGATTGGCGGCATCACGGGTTGGGCCGATGAGGGGTTGCCCTTCGCATCGGGCTCGGAACCGGGCGTTTTTCCCAAGACGGCGGCATGAGCGTCAGCCGGGCAGAGTTAAATCAGTAGTGTTGACTAATCAATTAGTGTTTGCTATTTGTTTATCATGATCGAAGCCGCCAATATCACCACTGTCCTGCGAACTCTTGCCGACCCGACGCGCCGCGCCGTATTCGAGCGCGTCGCCGGTTCAGACGAAATATCCGTGGTCGAACTAACGCGCGGCAGCGGCGTGACGCAAGGGGCCATCTCGCAGCACCTCAAGTCGTTGAAGCAGGCGGGTCTGGTCGTCGAGCGGCCGGAAGGCCGCAATGTCTATTATCGGGCCCGGCCGGAGGGTCTCGAGCCGCTGGCCGACTGGATGGGCCATTATGGCGCGTTCTGGCGCGACCGCTTTGCCAATCTCAGAACCCTGCTCAAGGAGATCGATCCATGACCGGTGCCGCATTGAAATCCGATACTCAGGACATCGTGGTGGACGAGGTGTTTCCGCATGCGCCCGAGACGATCTGGAAGGCGCTAACATACGGCGACCTGATTGCCCGCTGGTTGATGGCCCCGACGGGATTTGCGGCGGTCGAGGGAACGCACTTCACCTATCAGACGACACCATCAGGCGAATGGGACGGGGTCATCCATTGTCAGGTGCTGCAGGTGATTCCCAATCAACGCCTGGCCTATGCCTGGAAAGGCGGGCACGCGGGCAATTCCGGCTACGGCTCGCCGCTCGATACCGTCGTGACCTGGGTGCTGACCAAGGTCGAAGGCGGCACGCGCGTCCGGCTTGTCCATTCCGGCTTCGTGCTTCCGAGGAATGACGTTGCCTACCAGAACATGAGCAATGGCTGGAAAAAGGTCGTCCGAAACCTGGACGCGGTTGCGGCCGAGCAGGAGGGGACGAAGTCCCTGCATTGACGATACCCCGTGCGGACCTGCTTGCTGAAGCCGGCCGTGCTCAGCTCGCGTCGTCACTGAAATCATAACGCTGCTGCCAACTGAGGTTCCGGTCTACCCGCATACGTCGCGGGCGAGCCCGTGCGCGGGCACTATTTGCTTTCAACCGCATCTTGAGGAGAAGAGAGATGAGCACAGCTTTTAAGGGTGGATGTGCCTGCGGCGCGATCCGTTACGAAATTACTGCGGAACCGATTTTCATGAACGAGTGCCAGTGCCGGGATTGCCAGCACAGGAGCGGCACCGGACACGGTTCTTACCTGACATTCGCCGGCCGAAAGGATGTGAAGCTTGAAGGGGAGGCGAGAGAGTGGGAAGTTGCTGGCGATAGCGGCGGCATCAAGCGTCACGCCTTTTGTCCCACATGCGGATCGCCGGTCTATATGACCTTTGCGGCAATGCCGGATCTGTTCACGGTGCACGCTGCCAGCCTTGACGATCCCAGCCGGTACAAACCGCAAGCGGTGACTTACCATGTGCGCGGCTATGCCTGGGACCAGCTTGATCCGGATCTGCCGAAATTCGACAGGATGCCGCCAGCATAAGGATAAGGTGTCTGCTTTGCACCGGAAGCGTCAATGGTGCTTCCCTCACGGCGCAACCGCCGCTAGAGTTCCCATTAGCGTCACAAAGCTGACGGGGATGGGATAAGCATGAAGATCATGATTGCGGAGTTCGCTGCGGCGGCCTTCGTTCTGTTTGCCCGCGCGATCACCGCGGTTCGCGCCATCTGGCCGGAGCATGGACTGCCGTCGCGGCCATGCGTCTATTTTGCCAATCATTCCAGCCATGGCGATTTTGTCCTGGTCTGGGCGGTGCTGCCGCCGCGGCTGCGAAAACAGGCGAGGCCAGTGGCCGGTGCCGAGTATTGGCTGAAATCCAAGGTCAGCACGTTCATCGGCCATGATGTCTTCAACGCTGTGCTGATCGAGCGCGAACGGGAAAACCGGACGCAGGACCCGATCGCGCTGATGACCACGGCGATCGACGAAGGCTCGTCGCTGATCCTCTTTCCCGAGGGCACGCGGAACCAGACGGATGCACGGCTGCTCCCTTTCAAGAGCGGCCTCTTTCATCTGGTCTCGGCACGGCCGGACGTCGATCTCGTGCCTGTGTGGATCAACAATCTCAACCGCGTCATGCCGAAGGGCGAGATCGTGCCGATCCCGCTGATCTGCACCGTCACCTTCGGCGAAGCCCTGCGCATCGCGCCCAACGAGGGCAAGGACGCCTTTCTTGAGCGAACGCAGGCAGCCCTTCTGGCCTTGGCTCCTAAACCTCTGGGAAGCGGCGAATGAATACGGCAAGCTCCGACCTTCTGACCTTGGTTTTCGGTATTTTCGGCGTCCTGATCCTTGCCTCGGCAATCGGCTATGGGCTGCAGCGGCGCTTTGCCGTCACTGGGCCGAATGCCGCGGTTGATAATCTCAATGCCCGCATCAAGGCCTGGTGGGTGATGGTCATCCTGATCGGCATCGCTTTCATCGCTGGCCGTGTCGGGGTGCTCGTTCTCTTCGCCTTCTGCTCCTTTGCGGCCCTGCGCGAGTTCGTCACCCTGATCAACACCCGCCGCGCCGATCACTGGGCGCTGGCCTCGGCCTTCTTCGTCGTCCTGCCGATCCAGTATTATCGGCTCTGGGCGGAAGAGTACGGCATCTTCGCCATCTTCATTCCGGTCTATGCCTTCCTGTTGATGCCGATCATCTCCGTGCTGAGGGGCGATACCGAGCGGTTCCTCATCCGCATTGCCGAAGTGCAGTGGGCGCTGATGATCTGCGTTTTCTGCGCCTCGCATGTGCCGGCGCTGCTGACGCTGACCATTCCCGGCTATGAAGGGCGCAACGTGCTTCTGATCGCCTTCCTGGTGATCGTCGTGCAGTTGAGCGATGTGCTGCAATATGTCTGGGGCAAGCTGTTCGGGCGCACCAAGATCGCTCCGAACCTGTCACCGTCGAAGACGGTCGAGGGCTTTGTCGGCGGCGTGATCAGCGCCACTCTGATCGGCGCCTCGCTGTGGTGGATCACGCCCTTTACGCCGTTCCAAGCGGGCGTCCTTGCCTTCATCATTACCATCATGGGGTTCTTCGGTGGGTTGGTGATGTCGGCGGTCAAGCGCGATCGCGGCGTCAAGGACTGGGGCAATCTGATCGAGGGCCATGGCGGGCTGATCGACCGGCTGGATTCCGTCGTCTTCTCGGCGCCGATCTTCTTCCACATCGTGCGCTACTGGTGGTCGCTGTCGTGACGGCAACGTTTAGGCGATTGGCAGGCAGCGGCACGGTGCATGTCCTGTTCGCCTTTCTGGCGATGGGCGGCTGGGCCGTCTTTGCCAATCGTGGTCATGCCATGCCGCAGCCGCTCTATTCGGGGCTTCTGCAGGGCGCGTTGTCGGCTTGCCTGACGCTGTTCCTGAAATCCGTCATCGACGCCCTGTCCAGGCGCTTTACCGGCGCCGTACGGTTTTGGGCGCCGCCACTGATCGCATGCCTGGGTTCGGCAAGCCTACTCACGGCGCTGCATGCGCTGATCGGCACGCCCGAAATCGCCAAAACCATCGCGGTGCCATTGCTGGTCTCGACCAGCTATGCGGCGATCTACAATTATTCGGTTTCCAGAAGAAGAGGTGCGCGATCATGACCGAGACAGGCGACCGGCGGCCGCTGGCAAGCCGCAACACCCGATGGGCCGGAACCATCGCCCGGTGGCTGGCAGCACGGGCGATTACGCCCAACCAGATTTCTCAAGCCAGTATGGTGGCGGCAGCTTTGGCCGGTGGCGCATTTGTGCTGGCCGGGCAGAGCACGGGCGGCTTGCGGATACTCTGCCTGCTTTTGGCGATCCTGTTTTGCCAGCTTCGGCTGCTCTGCAACCTGTTCGACGGCATGGTGGCCGTCGAAGGAGGCAAGGGGGCGCCGGACGGGCCGTTCTGGAACGAGTTTCCCGATCGCGTCGCCGATCTCCTGATCTTTGCCAGTGTCGGCTATGGCATCGGCATGCCGGGCCTCGGCTGGGCCGCCGGTGCCTTTGCCGTCCTCACAGCCTATGTCCGCGAACTCGGCCGTGCCACCGGGCAGCCAAGCGATTTTTCAGGTCCGATGGCCAAGCAGCACCGGATGGCGGCCATCACGGCGGCTGCTGCCATCTCTATTCTGGAACCGATGTGGAACGGTGACAATCAGGTGCTGATGGTGGCGCTGTGGATCGTTGCCATTGGGGCAGCACTCACGGCAGCTCGTCGTGGCCGGACATTGGTCCTTCGTCTGAAAGGCGCGCTCTAACATTAGACCCTGCAAGCATCGTCTAAGAACAAAAAACCCGGCTCAATGGCCGGGTTTGACGTATCTGGTTGCCTGTTGGCTTCGGGATCAGTTGGTACCGAAGGCGGTCTGCAGCAGGTTGAGCTGTGCCTTGACGCCGTTCTGGTTGTCCGGAAGGAAGTTCTGGGCTTCCTGCGGGCGGTAGATTTCGCGGTCGAGCAGGGCGACGCGGTTCTGCAGGCGCAACGAGCGGTCGATCAGATCGCGAAAGCCGTCCGGAAGGTCGTTCCAGCCCGGTGCGGTGCGATCGACATTGAAGCTGTCGAGCCGAACCTTGTTCTTTTCCGACAGCACCTGTTCGCGGTTCATCTCGCCATTGTTGACGGCGCGCTGCAACAGAAGCCAGGACGCCATCTGCATCAGGCGGGTGGTGAGGCGCATCGATTCGGCTGCATAGAGCACCGACGCCATGCGCGGCAGCACCTTGGATGCGGTGCGGCCGGGGCCGTCGAGATAGCTTGCCGTTTCTTCAACCAGGCCCATGCCTTCAGCGTACAGCACCTTGAACTGCGCCGAAGATGCAGCATGCCCCGCGAAGCTCACAGTATTCAATCCCCGTTCGGACATGGTTTGATTCCCTGGTTAAACGCATCGACTTGGTCAGGTAACGGACGGGTTAACGAAAAGTTTCCTGCCGCCCGTTTGATAGCTTGAACATGATCCCATAGCGCATTCCGCGCAAGCCTATTCTTAAGAAAGGGTTAATCTCCACAATTCTCTGCAAGTTGTGGAAAAAAAGACAAAAAAAGAGCCGCAAAAGCGGCTCTCAAGGTAAAACAGGGAGAAAAATCAGACCATTCGCCAATGGTGAAATGTCTGAGTCCAGAGCGATCCGGATGCCTCAGTAATACATTATAATACTTAATGATGTGTTTCGACGGCCAGAATCAGGGCGAAATGTTGCCTTGTTTTCAATGGCTGGGCGCCCTGACGTTTCCTTCGGAATGGAAAACTACTAACGAAAGAAGCTTTCGGCCGCCGATTTGCTTGCCGACTTTCTTTCCCGCTCTGCTTCCAGCCGCTTGATCTCCTGTTTTAGTAAATCGACGCGCAAGGAAAGTTCGTCGGCCGATAGCAATGCGAGATCTGAACCGATCTCATGGGCCAGCTGTTTCTTCGGGCGATCATCATCAAACAGGCTCATTGCGGCTTCCTCTCCGGCTCCTCGCCATTCGGTTCCTCTTCGAACGGAGCTGCCCGCGGCGACAGTTGCAGGCTCTCGGGCGTTGTCAGCGTGCCCGGATTGATCGTCGAATAGGCATCGCGTTCGGACGCTGGTACGGCGGCGCGCATGCGGCTGCGGAAGATCGCGTAAGCGGTGATCAGTACATGGGCGCAAGCGGTGATCATGAACAGGCCGTAGGGGCCGGTGACGGTCATGATCGGGCCGCCGATGGTCGGGCCGATGATCGTGCCGATGCCGTAAAGCAGAAGCAGCCCGCCGGAGATCTTGACGAAATCCTCGGGCGTCGCAAAGTCGTTGGCATGCGAAACGGCGATCGGATAGAGCGCGTTGGCCGTCGCGCCGTAGATGCCAACGAGGGTGATCAGCATGATCACATGGGTTGGTTCGATCAGAAAGATCAGCGTGCCGGCGACGGCCGCGACGGCGGCGAGCGCTGCCAGAACATAGCGGCGGTCGATCATGTCCGAGAGCCGGCCTGCGGGAAACTGCATCACCGCCCCGGCAAAGATCGTCGTACTCATCATCAGCGCGACATTGCTGTCGGTGAGCCCGACCTGGCGGCCGAACACGGCGCCGAGCGTACCGTAGGCACCGTTGGCGATACCGACGAGCAGGATGCCGAGGAAGGAGATCGGCGAATTGCGATAGAGGCCGCGCAGGTCGAGGCTCACCTGTTTCAACGGCTGCGGCGAGGCTGCGGTCGAAAGCAGCGTCGGCAGCATTGCCAGGCAATAGACGATGCCGCAGATCATGAAGAATGTCGTCGCCCCGGTGTCGCCGAACGGGATCATCAACTGGCCGCCGACGACGCCCATCAGCGTGATGGCGATGTAGAGCGAGAAGATCGCGCCGCGGCTTTCATTGGTGGCGCGCTCGTTCAGCCAGCTTTCGATGATCATCGATGTGCCGGCGGTCGAAAAGCCGGTAAAGGCGCGCAGCACCACCCACCAGATCGGATCGACCAGAAGGCCGGTCAACAGGGCGATGATGGCGAGAAGGGCGGCAAAGCCGCTGAAGGCGCGCACATGGCCGGCGCGCTTGACGATCGTCGGGGCAAGCAGGCAGCCGAGCACGAAGCCGCTGGCCCAGGAGGTGCCCAGCAGACCAAGCAAGGTGGTCGAATATCCTTCCGTCGTGCCGCGCACCGGCAAAAGCAGGCTGTGCAGGCCGTTCCCAAGGAAGAGAAACAGCGTTCCAAGCAGAAGTGCGGCGACAGGAAGAAGGTTTTTTCGCATGTGAAATCCGCTGGTTCCCGGGCTCCGACAAAACTAAGGCCATGCCTGCGCAATTGCCAGCCGGAATTTTTCATTGAGTGACAATGCAAAAGACGCTCTAACCCAGATCGCGCGCAAAAGTGACGCGCGTGTGACGGGCCGTAAGCGTCCCTAAGCTCTTTTCAACAAATGAGAAAACAATGTCGAAAGCGTTAACGGTCATCCTGCTTTTGGCAATGCTGATCCAGGTGTTGAAGCCACTCAACCTGCCCGGGCTGCGCCGGCGCAGTGATTTCTGGAAGATCGCCGTATTTGCGATCGCGGTGATGATGATAACGGTGCTGATCCGGCCCTAGAGAAGGATAGAGCCGCTCATGACTGCGGCGCATTGTCCGGCGATCCGGACACTCTGAACCTGCCCGTTCGATTTCACGGCAGTCACGCCGATCACGCTTCTGCGCGCCATCTCGACGCCCTGTTCGATGGTGATCTCGACAATGGCGTCCGTGTCCGGCACCACCGAGGTCAATAACGCGCCCAGAGCACCGGAGGCGCTGCCGGTGGCCGGATCTTCGATGACGTTATCGAGCGGCGCAAACATCCGGGCGCGCAAAGCCCACGGGTTTTCTGGCTGGCGCACATAGAGAAACAGGGCAAACTGACCGTCTTCCGGTGAGTAACGCCGCCCGGCCTCGGCAAAGGCTGCGGTGTTCGGGCAGGCCTTGCCAAGTGTTTCGAGATCGGCCAGTTCGGCGACCGCGAAGGGAAGGCCGACAGAGGCGATAACGGGGGCGTGTGTCGCAAGCGAAATCGCTGCTACCTCGATCGAGGTGCAGCGGGCAATGGTTTCGCTGTCGACTTGCGGCCCGAGTGACAGCGGTTGAGGCGCGAAAATGCCCGCGCCTATCACGTGTCCTTCAGCATCACGTGTCAATGCCGCCTCGACGAGGCCGGCCTTCTCCTCGAACCGAAGCACATCGCCAGCCGGTCGGCCGAATATTTCGTTCTGGCGGCCAAGCACGAAGGCCGTGCCGACATTGGGATGACCGGCAAACGGGATTTCCATGGCCGGGGTGAATATCCGGACCTGTGCCGTGTTGGCGCGATCTTGCGGCGGCAGTAAGAAGGTGACTTCGGAATAGCGGAATTCGGCGGCGATATTCTGCATCTGCGCATCGGTGAGACCGCGTGCATCGGGGATGACCGCAAGCTGGTTGCCGGAAAACCGTTCGCTGGTGAAGACATCGACGGTGACATAGGCAACGCTGTTCATGATGATTTCCCTTGGCCAGGCTGATCCGCGTGTCAGGGATAGCGCGAGGCGGAGATCATGCGAACACGATTTTTGTCACCCAGACAATCGAAAGAACATCATGTGCTTTGCACTATAGGAAAAGCCCGGCAGCTTGCGCGAACCGGGCTTCCTCTCCTCCGTAACTGTGACGTTACGCGGCTTTTTCGAGTTCTTTCTTCCAGCCGCCCTTGGCAGCAAGGCTGCACATCTCGGCGCGGTGGCTGAAGGCGCGCTGGCCGGCGGCGACGTTTTCCGGCTTGCCACTCCAGGCGGCCAGTGCCTCGGTCTGCAATGCGCGGCCATAGGAGAAGGTCATGCCCCAGGGCAGGTCGTAGCCGGCCTTCATGGCGGAGAGATGCGCCGTTGCTTCCTCGGTAGTTTGGCCGCCGGAAAGGAAGGCGATGCCCGGAACAGCTGACGGTACGGTGCGCTTCAGAACCTTGACGGTGCGCTCGGCGACTTCGGCGACCGAGGCTTTGCGGGCCTTCTTGCCGTCGATGACCATGCTCGGCTTCAGGATCATGCCTTCGAGGCTGACGCGCGCGTCGCTCAGTTCTTCGAAGACGATGCGTAGCGTCTCTTCGGTGATTTCTTCCGCACGGTCGATCGAATGATTGCCCGGAGCACCGTCCATCAGCACTTCCGGCTCGACGATTGGCACGATCCCGGCTTCCTGGCAAAGAGCGGCGTAGCGGGCGAGCGCCTGCGCATTGGCCTTGATGGCGCCGAAGCTCGGCAGCACATCGGAGACCGAGATCACGCCGCGCCATTTTGCAAAGCGGGCACCGGCGTCATAATAGGTCTTCAAGCGGGCGGCGAGGCCATCGAGGCCTTCGGTGATCGTCTCGCCCGGAAACTTTGCCATCGGCTTGGCGCCGGTATCGACCTTGATGCCGGGAACGGCACCAGCGGCGCGGATGATGTCGACGAGCGGGGTACCGTCGGCTGCCTTCTGGAACAGGGTTTCCTCATAAAGGATGACGCCGGAAATATAGGCCTTCATTGCGTCGTCGGCGCGAAACAGCATCTCGCGGTAGTCGCGGCGCGATGTTTCCGTCGATGTCAGGCTGATCGTCTCGAAGCGCTTGCCGATCGTCGCGGTGGATTCGTCGGCTGCCAGCAGACCCTTGCCGGTGGCGACCATGGCGGCTGCAATGTCTTCCAGTCTTTCGCTCATATGCGTTCTCCTGATTGTCCTGATGGATCGCGGATAGCAGAAGAATACGGCAAGGAAAACGGAAGTTAAATTGTTTAAAACGATTAAAATAAATTTAATCGTTTGAAAGATTGGGATTATTTTTGCGCTGCATTCAAAAGTGGGTGCGATGCAACGAAAAACCCCCGGCAAGGGCCGGGGGTTGAAAAGACGATTGGTGTTTGTTCAAGCGCTTGCGTCTACTTCTGCTGGTGCAGAATATCGACGCCCGGCAGCGGCTTGCCTTCCATCCATTCGAGGAATGCACCGCCGGCGGTGGAGACGTATGTCAGGTCATCGGCAACACCGGCATGGTTCATTGCCGAAACCGTATCACCGCCACCGGCGACCGAAACGAGAGCGCCGCTCTTGGTACGGCTTGCCGCATGTTTGGCAACGGCGACCGTTGCCTTGTCGAACGGGGCGATTTCGAATGCGCCGAGCGGGCCGTTCCAGACCAGCGTTTCGGCCTTGCTCACCCATTCGTTGACGGCGGCGATCGATTTCGGTCCGACGTCGAGCACCATGGCATCGGCCGGGATCGCTTCGATATCGACGACTTCATTGTCGGCACCAGCCTTGAACTCGCGGGCAATGATGCCGTCGACCGGCAGAACGATGGCGCAACCGGCCGTCGCTGCTTCGATCATGATCTGCTTGGCGGTCTCGGCGAGGTCATGCTCGCACAGCGACTTGCCGACATTGGTGCCGCGGGCGGCGATGAAGGTATTGGCCATGCCGCCGCCGATGACGAGGGCATCGACCTTCTTGACCAGGTTCAGCAACAGGTCGATCTTGGTGGAGACCTTGGCGCCGCCGACGATGGCGACGACCGGGCGCTTCGGATTGCCAAGGCCCTTTTCCAGCGCCTCAAGCTCGGCCTGCATGGTGCGGCCGGCATAGGCGGGCAGCAGGCGGGCAAGGCCTTCGGTCGAGGAATGGGCACGGTGCGCGGCGGAGAAGGCATCATTGACATAAATGTCGCCATTGGCGGCCAGCGCCTTGGTGAACTCGGCATCGTTCTTTTCCTCACCCTTGTGGAAGCGGGTGTTTTCAAGCAGCAGCACGTCGCCGTCATTCATGCCGGCAATGGCTGCCGCGGCCTTTTCGCCGATGCAATCGGCAGCGAAGTGAACGCGCTGGTCGAGAATGTCTTCGACGGCAGGCGCAATCAGCGACAGCGACATGTCGGCGACCGGCTCGCCCTTCGGGCGGCCGAAATGGGCGAGAAGGATGACCTTGGCGCCTTTTTCGGAGAGTTCGCGGATGGTCGGAATGATGCGTTCGATGCGGGTCGCGTCCGCCACCTGACCGTCCTTGACCGGTACATTGAGATCGACGCGCACGAGCACGCGCTTGCCGGCGATATCGGTGAGGTCGTTGAGGGTCTTGAAAGTCATGGATGGTCTCCGGTCATAGTCTCTTGAAAATGGTGGGATAGTCCATCACCAGCCCGTCCTCGTCCACCGGCAGTTCGGCGGTGAAGGAGCGGTCCTCGGCCTCGTATCGATACAGCCGGTCGTCTTCGAGGCATGTATAGTTCTGGCCGTCGGGAAAAGGCTCGAACGTATCGAAGGGCACAAAGAGCATGGTGAGCTTGGCTTTGCCATCCGTCGGCTTCAGGCCAAGGCGGCGGATCGGCAGGGTATTGGTGAAGGGCGTTCCGGCTAGATCGATATCGATACATCCGTCGAAGGCGGGAAGATGGGTGCCACTCGCAGCGCGCCAGTGTCCCTTGCCGTCGGATGTCATGGCGAGCCGTCGGCCATCGGTCGTATCGATGCCGAAGGACATCACGGTCCAGGCCGCATCGCAGTCTATGGTGTAGCGAACGCCGTAGGGGCGGCCGCCGCGTTCGCCGATCAGGACACTGGAGGCGCGGATCCCCGCCCCGGAAGGTCCGATCGTCAGGTGTTCGAGCCCTTCCCCTTCGAGCGGACGCCAGCGTACCGTCTTGAGGGAAGGGCGCCGAAACATGGCTTTAGATCAGCTTTGCCATCGCAACGGCCGTGTCGGCCATGCGGTTGGAGAAGCCCCATTCATTGTCGTACCAGGACAGGATACGGACGAACTTGCCTTCCAGAACCTTGGTCTGGTCGTTGGCGAAGATCGACGAATGGCTGTCATGGTTGAAGTCGCGCGACACCAGCGGCTCGTCTGTGTAGCCGAGGATGCCCTTGAGGGCGCCGTCAGCGGCGGCCTTGATCGCGCCGTTGATTTCCGCAACCGTCGTGTCGCGCTTGGCAACGAACTTGAAGTCGACGACCGAAACGTTCGGGGTCGGAACGCGGATCGAGGTGCCGTCGAGCTTGCCCTTGAGGTGCGGGAGCACGAGGCCGACGGCCTTGGCGGCACCGGTCGAGGTCGGGATCATCGACAAAGCTGCAGCGCGGGCGCGGTACAGGTCCTTGTGCATCGTGTCGAGCGTTGGCTGGTCGCCGGTATAGGAGTGGATCGTGGTCATGAAGCCATGATCGATGCCGACGACGTCGTCCAGGGTCTTTACGACCGGAACCAGGCAGTTGGTCGTGCAGGAGGCGTTGGAAATGACCAGATGTTCCTTGGTCAGTTCGTTGTGGTTGACGCCGAAGACGACGGTGAGGTCAGCGCCGTCGGCAGGCGCCGAAACGATGACGCGCTTGGCGCCGGCCTGAAGGTGCAGGGCAGCCTTGTCGCGCGACGTGAAGATGCCGGTGCATTCCAGAGCGATATCGACGCCCATTGCAGCATGCGGCAGGGTTGCCGGATCCTTGATCGCTGTCACCTTGATGGGCTTGCCACCGGCAACGATGATCGTGTCGCCTTCGACCTGAACCGTGGCCGGGAACTTGCCGTGGATCGAATCGTAACGCAGCAGATGTGCATTGGTCTCGACAGGGCCGAGATCGTTGATGGCAACGACTTCAATGTCGGTGCGGCCGGATTCGACGATGGCGCGAAGGACGTTGCGGCCGATGCGGCCAAAGCCGTTGATGGCAACTTTTACAGTCATTTCAGGTCTCTCCCTGTCTAAGGTCTCGATGTGGAAAACGGAGCGCGTGGGGACGCGCTCCGAAGGGGAAAATCAGGCAAGCTTCCTTTCGGCCGCCGCAACGATGGCGTCCGAGGTGATGCCGAAATGCTTGAACAGATCCTTGGCCGGGCCGGAAGCGCCGAACGAGTGCATGCCGACGAAATCGCCATCGTTGCTGATGAAGTAGTCCCAGCCCTGGCGGACTGCGGCTTCTGCGGCGATCTTGACCGGTGCAGTGCCGATAACGGCCTTGCGGTAATCGTCCGGCTGTTCTTGGAACAGTTCGACGCAGGGAACCGAAACCACACGGGTCGCAATGCCTTTGCCGTTCAGTTCGGCTGCAGCCTTGACGGCCAGTTCGACCTCGGAGCCCGATGCAAAGATCGAAACCTTGGCATTCTCAGTGGCGATCAGCTCATAGGCACCCTTGGCCGAGAGGTTTTCGGCCGAATAGGTCAGGCGCGACGGCGCCAGATTCTGGCGGGTCAGCGCCAGGCCGGACGGACGATGCTGTTCCTTCAGGGCCTGCTGCCAGCATTCGGCGGTTTCCACAGCGTCTGCCGGACGGAACATCAGGAGGTTCGGAATGGCGCGAAGGGCTGCCATGTGCTCGACAGGCTCATGTGTCGGGCCATCTTCGCCGACGCCGATCGAATCGTGCGTCAGGACATGGATGACGCGGATGCCCATGAGTGCAGCCAGTCGGATCGACGGACGGCAATAATCCGAGAAGATCATGAAGCCGCCGGAATACGGGATCAGGCCGCCGTGCAGCGTGATGCCGTTCATGGCAGCAGCCATTCCGTGTTCGCGGATGCCCCAGTGCATGTAGCGGCCGGAGAAATCGGTCGGGGTGATCGACGTCATCTGGCTGGTCTTGGTGTTGTTGGACGGCGTCAGGTCAGCCGAACCGCCGAGCATTTCCGGCACGATGCCGTTGATGACTTCGAGCGCGTCTTCGGATGCCTTGCGCGTGGCAATGGCTGGAGGAGCGTCGGCCAGCTTCTTCTTGTAGGTGTCGATGGCGGCATCGAGGTTGCCCGGAAGCGCGCCGGTAAAGCGGCGGGTGAATTCGGACTTCTTGCCGGCTTCGGTCGATGCCAGACGGCCTTCCCAGGCCCTGCGTGCGTCTGCCGAGCGGCCACCGGCCGTGCGCCACGTGTCGAGAACGTCTGCCGGGATGGTGAAGGCTTCGGCTTCCCAATTCAGAGCCTTGCGGGCTGCCGCGATTTCCTCGGCGCCGAGCGGCGAACCGTGGACCTTATGGGTGCCCTGCTTGTTGGGCGCGCCGAAACCGATCACCGTCTTACAGGCGATGAAGGTCGGGCGGTCGGATTTCTGGGCTACCTCGATGGCTGCCGCGATCTGCTCCGGATCATGACCGTCGACGCGGATCGTGTTCCAGTGAACGGCCTGGAAGCGGGCGATCTGGTCGGTCGAATCCGACAGCGAGACGGCGCCGTCGATGGTGATGTTGTTGTCGTCCCAGAACAGCACCAGCTTGTTGAGCTTGAGGTGGCCGGCCAGCGCGATGGCTTCGTGGCTGATGCCCTCCATCAGGCAGCCGTCGCCGCACAGCACATACGTGTGATGGTTCTGCAGGTCGCTGCCGAACTCTTCTTCGAGCTTGCGCTCCGCAATCGCCATGCCGACGGCATTGGCAATGCCCTGGCCGAGCGGGCCGGTGGTGGTTTCGATGCCGGAGGCATGACCATATTCGGGATGGCCGGCAGTCTTGGAACCGAGCTGGCGGAACTGTTTGATATCCTCGATGGTCATGTCCTCGTAGCCCGTCAGATAGAGCAGCGAGTAGAGCAGCATCGAGCCATGGCCGGCCGACAGGACGAAACGATCGCGGTCTGCCCAGAGCGGCGCCTTCGGATCGAATTTCAGGTAACGGGAGAATAGCACCGTTGCCACGTCGGCAGCACCCATGGGCAGGCCGGGATGGCCGGAATTGGCCTTTTCGACGGCATCCATGGAGAGGAATCGGATTGCATTTGCCATCCGGTCGTGATTTTCGCGAGAGATCATTGTCTGTTCCGCTTGAGTTCGGTGGACAGGGGACGGTCTCTATCCTCCAAAGACCGTATGAGAAGCGGCTGACACATAACAGTTGCTTCGACGGAGTCAACAAATACGGCCTTTTTGCCCCGTCTTGAAATGCTTTTTGAACGTGTTTCCTGCTCAATACCGGCAAACAGACCCAGTGCATACTAATCGATTTAAAATTCGTGATCCACAGGTTACGCAGTCCCTGCAAGCGGTTGGCGTTGTGAACACTTGCCGAATGGGTTTATTAGTGGGATTGGCTTGAAATACAGGCCCCGGGCGGCGATTCGACGCGGCCTGGCCCGTATCAGGAAAGCGTGATGGCGGCAGGAAAGACAGTCAAGGCGGCGATCGACGAGTTGCGTAGCGCAGTGAGCAGCCTCGAGAATGCCATTGATGGGCGGTTCGACCGGGAGCGGGATCGCGGCGAGATCGAAGGCGAAGTGCGGCGCGTCAACACCGACCGGTCGCGGCTCGCCCAAGAACTCGACCAGTCGCAATTCCGGGCAAACCGCCTGGAGGAAGTCAACCGCGAAGTCTCGCGCCGTCTGGTGACGGCCATGGAAACGATAAGGGCAGTGCTGGACCGCTAAGGCGTGGTCGGCCTGCGGGTCAGGTGACGTATGGCACAAGTAACGGTGACGATCGACGGCAAGTCCTATCGCATGGCATGCGAGGAGGGCCAGGAAGATCATCTGACCGAGCTGGCCACCCGCTTCGACCAGTATGTCAGCCACCTGAAAGGCCAGTTCGGCGAGATCGGCGACCTGCGTCTGACCGTAATGGCCGGCATCATGGTGATGGACGAACTCAGCGAAGTGAACCGCAAGCTGAAAAATCTCAACGAAGAGGCCGATGGCCTGAGGCAGGGCCGGGCCGCGACCCTGTCGGACCAGCAGAAGAACGAGGACGTGCTCGCTTCAGCTCTATCCGAGGTGACATCGCAGATTCACGAGATTGCGGCCAAGCTCAGCGGCAAGGCTGCGCCTGCTTCTCACTGAATTTTGACAAGTTCTGCGCATGCCACTGGCGCAGGCCGGCAATGCACTCTATATTCCAGTTGCGGTCTGCGCTTCCCGACAGGACATCACAATCCCTGGGGCCATACTCGATCCAAAGGGAGCTGTCCCTGACCTGGCCCGTGGGCTAGGTCACATGGCGCCCACCTACGTTTGTAGGCACCCAGGATCGTAAAAAGTCCATCGGTTGTGTGGATCGCACTTTTTTCCTTTTTGAAAACTCTTATCCCTGTGCCGCTGGCCGAAACGCTTCGCGGATGGCGTTGGACATGGTTTCGACGATCCGATTGTTGCCGCGTGGCCTAGTTTTCATCACGACATTGGAAAAATCGATGACATCGTAGCCGTCTGCGGCCGTCAGTTCGCGGCAACCGGCGGGAATGCTGCTGCGGGTGAGTGGCGCGATGGCAAGACCTGACGTGACGGCGGCGATCAGGCCACTGCTGGTGCGGCTGATATACGCGACCCGGCTGTTGATGCCGCGTTTTGTCAGGCTGCGCAGTGCCAGTTCGTCGCACCATCCGTTTTTCAAGTAAGTATAGGTGGCGATCGGCAGCGGTTGCCGTATGTGGGCACCGTGTTGGTCGGATGTAACCCAGACGGTTGGATCGACCATCAGCACTTCGTTGCGCGTCGGTCCGCCCGGCTCGAACACGACGGCAATGTCGATTTCGCCGGCATCGAGCGCTGCGAGGTTGGACATCGAAACCCCCTGCTGCACGGTGACCTCGACACCCGGATGAACGGCGGCGAAGGCGCCCAGTGCTTTTGGCAGGGTCGAATTGATATATTCCTCCGAGATGCCGATCCTGACCGAGCCATCCAGAGCCGGAAGCCGGATGGAAGCGGCGGTGTCATCCAGCAGCGTGACGATGCGGCGGGCGTTGTCCAGCAGCCGTATGCCATGGCCGGTCATGTTGACGCCACGCGATCCGCGTTCGAACAGGCTTTCGCCGAGGATATCCTCGAGCTTCTTGATCTGCATGCTGACGGCCGATTGCGTGCGGCCGACGGTCTCGCCCGCCTTGGTGAAATTGCCGCTTTCGGCAACGGCGACGAAGGTGCGCAGAAGATCGCTTTCGAGAGGAGGAAACATCGTTGCCATCATATTTTCTGATGATAGGCATGTTCGCAATTCGTTGGATTGATGTCAATGGACGTCCGATACTCCTTGTAAACACGTCGGAGTTGTCCGGATATGAAGCACGATCACAGAACACGGCGGTGGCCCGCCAGGATGAGCAGATGGCTTTGGCGCACGCTTGCGCAATGGCAGCAGAAGCGCCGGGCGCGTCTGGCCTTCACGGAGATATCGCGTCGTAAAAGCGCGCATCTGCTGGATGACATCGGTTTGAACAGAATGGATGCCGGATGCGATCTACCTGATGGTGCCGAGCGGCACCGTTACTGGATGTTATGAGATCAAATCCATCCGGGCCGCGCGGAAAACCGCTTCGGCGACATTGCCCGCCTGCAGTTTCTCCATCGCGGAGGCAAAGGCCTGCTCGATTCTCTCATGAGAGATATCTGTTTCGCGGGTAATGTCTTCCTTGGTGCGCCCGCGCGCCGCCAGTGACAGGCAGCGCAGTTCCAATGGGGCGAGTTCTTGCAGCATCTTGTCCTTCATGGACATATCCGGCTCCGTATAAAAGCTGAACAGTTCCCCGCATCGCCGGAAGCGGGCACCGAACTGTTTTCCTGATGTTGATTGCAGCCCTCTCTTGCACGGCGGCAAGAGGGCGCGAAAGTGGAACCGGTTTGCATGATGAACAGACTTCTAAAATCGTGCCAGTTTGGGAAAACCGCGCGGTTGTGTGGCAAAAAGTGGCAGATGTACCGGTTGCGCGGTTTCCTTGGCCCGGTTTGATGCACTAGACATGAACACTGGCAGACGGGAGAGCATGTCCATGACACCAAGGGAACTGAAAGCTGCGCTGCGTTTGGAACGTCTGGCGCTGCGCGATTCGATGACGCCGGAGGCGCGCATCGAAGCGAGCCTCAGAATGCTAGATCATGCCGGCGATACGATTGAATTTGATTCCGGACAGGTGATTTCCGGCTTCTGGCCGATCCGTTCGGAGGTGGATATCCGGCCGCTGATGGCGCGGTTGCGTGAGCGTGGTGCCCAGCTTTGCCTGCCGGCCATCATTGACAAGCAGACGATCGTTTTTCGTGAACTCGTAGCCGGCGCCCCTATCGTGGAAACAGGGTTTGGTACGACCGGGCCAGCCGAAGACGCGCCGGTTCTCGATCCGGATATCATGCTTGTGCCCTTGGCTGCCTTCGACAGGACGGGCCACCGGATCGGCTATGGAGCTGGATATTACGACCGCGCCATCGAGCGTTTGCGCCTGAAAGGCCATATGCCGAGGCTGATCGGGATTGCATTTGACTGCCAGGAAGTGGCATCAGTGCCGGCGGAGCCGCATGATGTGGCGCTGGATGCCCTGCTGACCGAAAGCGGGTTCCGGATCTTCGGGCTAGGAATAAGCAAATATGAGACTTTTGTTTCTGGGTGACATGGTTGGCAAGACTGGCCGGACGGCGGTCTGGGAAAAACTGCCCGGCCTGATCAGCGACCTGAAACTCGATTTCGTCATCGTCAATGGCGAGAACGCCGCCGGCGGTTTCGGTATCACCGAAGATATCTTTCTCGAAACCATCAATGCCGGCGCCGATGTGGTAACCACGGGCAACCATGTCTGGGATCAGAAGGAAGCGGTCTCCTTCTGCCAGCGGCACGACCAGTTCCTGCGGCCGGCCAATTATCCGGCCGGAACCCCCGGACGCGGCTCGAACCTCTATTTCGCCCGTAACGGCGCCCGCGTGCTCGTCGCCAATGTCATGGGCCGCGTCTTCATGCATCCGGAACTCGACGATCCCTTCAAGGCAGCAGAAGGCATTCTGGCTGCCTGCCCGCTGAAGGAACAGGCCGACGCGATCATATTCGATTTCCATGCTGAGGCGACCAGCGAGAAGCAGTGTTTCGGTCACTTCGTCGATGGCCGCGCCAGCTTCGTCGTCGGCACCCACACGCATGTCCCGACCGCCGACGCGCAGATCCTCAATGGCGGCACGGCCTATATGTCGGATGCCGGCATGTGCGGTGATTACGATTCGTCGCTTGGCATGGAAAAGGAAGAGCCGCTCAACCGCTTCATCTCCAAGATGCCGAAGGGCCGCTTCGAAGCCGCCTCCGGCCCGGCAACACTCTGCGGCGTCGGCGTCGAGATTTCCGATCGCACGGGATTGGCCGAGAATATCGCGCCGCTCAGGATAGGGCCGCGGCTCGCCGAGACGATCCCAGCGTTCTGGAGCTGAGCTTTCCCTTTCATAATTTCACGCGATTAAATGTGATACAAAAATTATGAAAATCGTCTATGATGAGGTCAAGCGAAAGCTCAATATAGAGAAACACGGGTTTGATTTTGCCGATTTGACGTTGGACTTTTTTTCGCGCGCTACGATCGTTCCGGTCAAGCAGGGACGATTGATGGCGATCGGTATCATGCGACCCGGCGTGATCGCCGTCGTCTTTGTCACTCTTGGTACGCAGGCCATTTCGATTGTCTCGCAACGCCTAGCAAGCAGAAAGGAAAGGTTGGCTCATGAACGTTCACAAGCCGCAAATCCCACCGCTGACGGATGAGCAAGAGGCTGACATTCAAAGAAAAATTGCCAGTGATCCGGACAGCCCGGAAGCGACCGACGAAGAACTGTCGCAAGCGCGTCCCTTCGCAGAGGTTTTTCCGGATCTCGCGGAAAGCATCCGCCGTTCGCGCGGGCGCCCGATCGTTGAAGTGCGCAAGCAACAGATTTCACTGCGACTTGATCCTGACGTTATTGCCAAGTTTAAGGCGACGGGCAAGGGCTGGCAGGCGCGGGTCAACGAGATTTTGAAGCAAGCAAAACTCTGATCGAAGCACTATCGTGATGACGTAATTGTGAGCGGCCTCGGCGCAATCGGGGCTAGACCTGGCATCTTGCCTGCCTATCCTCAGCGTCATGCCAACCTGGGTCCCATGAGGTGCATGATGCCGCGATTGATCCTGCTTGCATTTGCTGCCATCGCTCTTTTGCACAGCCTGTGGCCGATGCCGGCTCATGCGCAGAGCGCTCGGCCACCGGTCAGCCAATGCCAGGCGATCGCCCGGTCACTTCCCGATGTCACTTTCGCAAGTTTCAAGCCGTCGCCCGCCTTTGGTGTTCAGGCGGCAATCAATGAACAGGTTGATATCACCTATGTCGGCCATTCGACGTTTCTGATTGAAACGCCGGGTGGCGTGTCGATCGCCACGGATTATAGCGGCTGGTATGCGCCGCCGAAGGTGCCGGATGTGGTGACGATGAACAAGGCGCATTCCAGTCACTATACGCTGACGCCGGACCCGGCGATCAGCCAAGTGCTGCACGGGTGGGGCGATAACGGGCAACCGGCGGATCACGATGTCGTGGTCGGTGACGCCTATATCCGCAATGTCACGACGGACATCCGCTCGGGCGGCGCCGTGATGGAGCCGGACGGCAACTCGATCTTCATCTTCGAGGTCGCGGGTCTCTGCATCGGCCATCTCGGTCATCTCCATCATGAACTCGACGACACGGATTATGCCGAAATCGGCAGGCTCGATGTGTTGATGGTGCCGGTCGATGGCGGCCTGACGATGGGGGCGCAAAGCATGAGCCGGGTGGTGACGCGGCTGCGTTCGTCGCTGATCCTGCCAATGCACCGCCGCGGCCCACCGGTCACAAGCTTCCTGCAACTGTTCGGGGATGGTTTCGACAAGAGCTTTTCCGCGCAGGCGAGCGTGACGGTGTCGATGCGTTCCTTGCCAAAGAAGCCACTGATTTATATCCTGCAGGGCGTCTGACCCTGGGGACCATGGAATGAAGTTTTTCGCAGCCTGCCTCCTTGCCGTTCTTTCCATGACAACTCAGGTTTTTGCCGACGGTGCCCCGCCGCCGCGTTTGCCCGCCGTAGAAGGCGGCAAGACGCCTGTTACCGTGCCAGAGACGAAAACGGTCGGCCGGCAGGAAGAGTTTGTTCTGCCCTCCGGCAATATCGGCTGCATCTATACGCCTGAAGGCGGCACCGAGGTCTATCAGCCTGCGGACGGCGGTCCGGAGCTTTCCTGCGACCGCGTCGAACCGCGTTATGTCCGCGCGACATTGTCCCGCAAAGGGGCTGCCACACTCGTCAACGACGTCGGTGATCCGAGCTGCTGCTCGGCGCGTCCCGTGCTCGACTACGGCCAAGCCTGGACTGCAGGGCCGTTTTCCTGTCTTTCAACCAGAACCGGGCTGTCCTGCGAACGAAGCGACGGTCATTCGTTCTTTCTCAGCCGCAAGCGTCTCAACGCCAACTGAAAAAAGACCGGCCCTTCTGGACGAAAAGCGTCAATGAAACTATAAGGCGCCCAATTCCAAACATGACTAGCATGAGAAGAGGGCGCCATGGCCGGCCATTCACAGTTTAAAAACATCATGCACCGCAAGGGCCGTCAGGACGCCGTGCGGTCGAAAATGTTCTCCAAGCTCGCACGCGAAATTACCGTCGCGGTCAAGGGCGGTCTGCCCGATCCGACGATGAACGCACGCCTGCGCCTGGCAATCCAGAACGCCAAGGCCCAGTCGATGCCGAAGGACAATATCGAGCGCGCCATCAAGAAGGGCTCCGGCGCCGATGGCGAGAACTACGAAGAAGTCCGCTACGAAGGCTATGGCCCGGGCGGCGTTGCCGTGATCGTCGAGGCATTGACCGACAACCGTAACCGCACCGCATCGAACGTCCGCTCGACCTTCACCAAGGCCGGCGGCGCGCTGGGCGAAACAGGCTCGGTGTCGTTCTCGTTCGATCGTGTCGGCGAGATTTCCTACAAGCTATCAGCTGGTGATGCCGACAAGGTCATGGAAGCGGCAATCGAAGCCGGTGCCGAGGACGTGACGACCGACGAGGACGGCCACTTCATCATCTGCGGCTTCGAGGATATCGGCGACGTTTCCAAGGCGCTTGAAGCGACGCTTGGCGAAGCCGATACCGTCAAGGCGATCTGGAAAGCCCAGAACACGGTGCCGGTCGATGAAGAACGCGCCCAGTCGCTGATGAAGCTGATCGATACGTTGGAAGACGACGACGACGTGCAGAACGTCTACACCAATTTCGAAGTCTCCGACGAAGTGATGGCCAAGCTTTCGGCCTAACTTGCGCCGGTTCACGTCATCGCCTGTCGGAATTGGCAAGCCAGTTCCGGCAGCTGGGCATTAGGCTCCTCATTTTCGAGAGGATGTTGATATGCAGACTGTGACGAAACTTGCGGCACCCGTGCCCGCTGACGGCGATCCGGCAACATTGGACGGCTGGGTTGTCGTGGAGGGCACGCCGTCGATGAAGACCTGGGCTTTGCACACATCCTCCGATGGTTCGATGGTTTCGGGCTATTGGGAAGCGACACCTGGCACCTATCATGCGACCTACACAGCCTATGAATTCGTGCACATGATTGCCGGCAAGATCATCATCACGCCGGACGGCGGTACGCCTGTCACGGTTGCCGCCGGTGATGCTTTCGTCGTTGAGGCTGATTTCAAAGGCACGTGGGAAATCCTTGAAACGGTGCGCAAGCACTTCGATTTCAAGGTTTCAGCCTGATCCGAGATTGAAGTAATGGTACCCCGGATTTCTCCGGGGTATTTTTTATGCCGCCTTCGCGAGCTTCTGCTGTGCATCCGCAAACAGCCGCACCGATTTCAGCCGGGCGTCCATGTCGAAGATCGGCATGGAGACGATGACCTCGTCGGCGTCCGTCTGGTCGATGAACCGGTCCAGCTTCGTCTTGATCGTCTCCGGTCCGCCGACCACCGCATAGGTCATGGCGTGGTCGACAAAGATCTTTTCGTTGTCGCTCCACAGGCCGTCCATCGACTCCACCGGCGGCGGAAACTGGCCGCGGGCGTTGCGGCGCAAGGCCGCGAAGGATTGCTGCATCGAGGTGAAGAGGTGGTTTGCCTCCTGGTCCGTGTCGGCGGCGACGCCCATGATGCCGACCATGGCATGGGGCTGGTCGAGATATTGCGATGGTTCGAAACGCTCGCGATAGATTTCCAGCGCTGACAGGAGCATGTCTGGCGCGAAATGCGAGGCGAAGGCGAAGGGCAGGCCGAGCATGCCGGCCAGATGCGCGCTGAAATGGCTGGAGCCGAGCAGCCAGATCGGCACATTGCTGTCGGCGCCGGGCACGGCGATCAGAGCCTGATCTTCACCGGCCGGGCCCAGCAACGCTTGCAACTCTACTACATCATTCGGAAAATTATTGGCGTTTGCCTCCATGTTACGGCGGAGCGCGGAGGCGGTGCGCATGTCGGTTCCCGGCGCGCGGCCAAGACCAAGGTCGATGCGGCCGGGATAGAGCGCTGCCAGCGTGCCGAATTGCTCGGCGATTACCAGCGGCGAATGGTTCGGCAGCATGATACCGCCGGAGCCGACGCGGATCGTCTTGGTGCCTGCCGCCACATGCGAAATGACGATTGAGGTCGCCGCACTTGCGATCCCCTTCATCCCGTGATGTTCGGCCAGCCAGAAGCGCTTGTAGCCGGATGCTTCGGCTTCCTGCGCCAGCCGTCGGGAGTTTTCCAGTGCTTGGGAGGCGGTCGACCCCTGCGTGATCGGGGAGAGGTCGAGAATCGAAAAGGGCACCATGGGAAAAGCCTTCGATGAATGGAACTGATAGAAGTGTATGTAAGATCGAATTTCGTAAATCCAAGCCTGCCGAAGACGGGTGATGAGGCCGTATCGCCAAACTGCGATGGATGTTTTTGTTTTGTTCACATTTTGCTGGCAGCGTCCGGGCATGAGTATTAAGCTTCCGACCATGCACAACACGATTCGTATCATCGGCATCGATCCAGGCCTGCGCCGCACCGGCTGGGGTGTCATCGATACGCTCGGCAATTCGCTGCGCTTCGTCGCTTCCGGCACCGTTACCTCGGATGGCGAGATGGACTTGGCGTCCCGGCTTTGCCAGCTGCATGACGGTCTGGTTGACGTTATTCACACCCATAAGCCGGATGAGGCTGCCGTCGAGCAGACCTTCGTCAACAAGGACGCGGTGGCGACGCTGAAGCTTGGCCAGGCGCGCGGTATCGCCATGCTGGTGCCGGCCCGAGCCGGTCTGCAAGTGGCCGAATATGCGCCGAATGCGGTGAAAAAAGCCGTGATTGGCGTCGGTCACGGTGAAAAAAAGCAGATCCACATGATGCTGAAAATCCTGATGCCGAAAGCCGAATTCAAAGGCGACGATGCTGCGGATGCCTTGGCGATCGCCATCTGCCACGCTCACAATCGCGGCGGCGCGCGGATGCGCATGGCGGCGCTCGCCGGTTAATTTGTTCTTGACTTGTTCTATTTTGGCGCTTAAGTAATACCTGAGAGGTATTACCATGCGTGTGACGGAAAAAGGTCAGGTGACCATCCCGAAGAATGTGCGATCGAATCTGGGCATCGAGCCGGGGTCGAGCGTTGAGTTCGTTCTGAAAGGGAGCGAGGCCGTTCTGCGTCGCATCGAGCCCGCCCACGCGGCGATCGAACGCTCGGTTCAGGAGTTTTCTGATCATCTCAACCGCCACAAAGGATCGATGCATCTTGGCGGTATGGATGGAGATGAATTTTACCGGCTGTTGAGGGACTAATGGCAACATTGGTCGATACGAACGTGCTGATTGACGTGTTTCACACGGGCAGCCCGTTTGAGGAGTGGTCGGCTTTGCGACTGGCGGATGCCAAGCGCGTGGGTTCCGTCGTCATCAATCCATTGATCTACGCCGAAATGGCTGCAGGCTTTGTTCTTGCTTCAACGCTGGAGGCGGTTCTGTCCCCGTCCGCTTTTCAGCGTGAGGATTTGCCATGGGAGGCTGCGCACGCGGCTGGACAGGCTTTTTTGCGATACAAGAAATCTGGTGGAGACAAGCGGTCGCCGTTGCCGGATTTTTATATCGGCGCCCATGCGGCGGTGCGCGGCTATCGGATTCTGACCCGTGATCCGGCGCGATACAAACTCTACTTCCCCTCCGTCGAACTGATCACCCCGGACACCCACCCATGAAGGATTTTGCGCCATGATCGGCAAGCTCAAGGGAACGATCGACGAGATCGGCGACGACCATGTCGTGGTGGACGTGCATGGCGTCGGCTACGTCGCCCATTGTTCGTCACGGACATTGTCGAAGATCGGTTCGCCCGGCGAAGCTGTGGTGCTTTTCATCGAGACCTATGTGCGCGAGGACCAGTTGCGGCTGTTCGGTTTCCTGTCGGCACTGGAGCGGGAATGGTTCCGGTTGCTGCAGAGCGTTCAAGGCGTCGGGTCCAAGGTGGCGCTCGCGGTTCTCTCCGTGCTGACGCCGGGTGAATTGGCCAATGCCATTGCGTTACAGGACAAGACGGCGGTGTCGCGAGCGCCGGGCGTCGGACCAAAGGTTGCCGTGCGCATCGTCACAGAACTCAAGAACAAGGCACCAGCCTTTGCCGGCGATGCGGGCGCCAATATCGGCCTGAAGCAGGAACTCGGCGAGGGCGTCGCCTCCGCACCGGTCTCCGATGCGGTTTCGGCGCTCAGCAATCTCGGCTATTCGCGCGACCAGGCGGCCAATGCCGTGGCAGCGGCGTTGAAAAATGGCGGCGAGGGGCTGGATAGCGCCAAGTTGATCCGGCTGGGGCTGAAGGAACTGGCGCGATAGTTTGTTGCTTTTCACACGTCGCCTTACTATTTTAGAAAAGTAAGGATTTTGGCTGGGGTAATATGATGGGACATCATGCGACGATTACGTCAAAAGGTCAGATGACCGTACCGAAGGCTGTTCGGGAAGCACTGAACATAAAGCCTGGCGATAAATGTTATGTGTGGGTTCGCGACGGTGAAATGATCGTTATTCCCCGCAACAAGAGTTTTGCCGATTTGGCTGGCATACTCGGTGAGCCGCCGTATGGAGCAGGTGCGACGATTGGTGACTTGTCCGACGCCGCCGCCGATGGCGCAACCAGGCATGTGATGCGTTATATTCGGCAGGCAGACGCGGAGTGATGGCGCGCATCGGTGTGGACACCGACATCTTGGTTCGCCTCTTTGTGAAGGACGATGTCAGGCAATTCGCATCTGTTGCACGATTGGTTAATACTCTTAAGGACGACGATGTATTTTTTATCAATATCGTCGTCCTGATTGAGACATTGTGGACGCTAAGCAGACAATACGGTTACCAAAAGCCTCAACTTTTGGCTTTGGCCCAGGCGCTTCTGGAGCGTAGTGACCTGGAGGTTGACCAGTATGAAATCGTCGGCAATGCGATCAATATATCGAGACTTTTGGGTGCGGACATATCTGATGCCCTGATCGGTGAATTGAACCGGCTTTCGGATTGCGCCCACACTCTTACTTTCGACGCGAAAGCCGCCACAACAGTCCCCGGAATGGAACTTCTCGCATGACCGATGCCGCACGTTTGATCACCCCGGAAAAGCGCGGCGAGGATCTCGACACGACGTTGCGCCCGCAATCGCTTGACGAGTTTACCGGCCAGGCGGAGGCGCGCGCCAATCTGAAGGTGTTCATCGAAGCGGCGAAGAACCGTGGCGAGGCGCTGGATCATGTGCTGTTCGTCGGTCCGCCCGGCCTCGGCAAGACGACGCTGGCGCAGATCATGGCCAAGGAGCTCGGCGTCAATATCCGGTCGACATCCGGCCCGGTGATCGCCAAGGCGGGGGATCTCGCGGCCTTGCTCACCAATCTCGAAGACCGGGATGTGCTGTTCATCGACGAAATTCATCGGCTCAGCCCGGCGGTGGAGGAAATCCTCTACCCGGCGATGGAGGATTTTCAACTCGATCTGATCATCGGCGAGGGACCTGCGGCACGTTCGGTGAAGATCGACCTGTCGAAATTCACTCTGGTCGCCGCCACCACCCGGCTCGGGCTTTTGACGACACCGTTGCGCGACCGTTTCGGCATTCCCGTGCGGCTGAATTTCTACACGGTCGAGGAACTGGAATCGATCGTGCGCCGTGGCGCCCGGCTGATGGGGCTGGGTATCACCGAAGATGGTGCGCGCGAAATCGCCCGCCGGGCGCGCGGCACGCCGCGTATCGCCGGACGGCTGTTGCGGCGGGTGCGGGATTTTGCCGAGGTTGCAAAGGCCGAAGCCGTCACCCGGCAGATTGCCGACGAGGCGCTGACCCGGCTTTTGGTCGATAATATGGGCCTTGACCAGCTCGACAAGCGCTACCTCACGATGATTGCGCTCAATTTCGGCGGCGGGCCGGTCGGTATCGAAACGATTGCGGCGGGGCTGTCGGAGCCGCGCGATGCGATCGAGGATATTATCGAGCCCTACATGATCCAGCAGGGTTTCATCCAGCGCACGCCACGCGGGCGTATTTTAACCGCAAACGCATGGAAACACCTTGGATTGCAGGTGCCGAAAGATCTGGAAGCCACTCAGTTCCGCCTGTTCCAAGAGGATGATTGATTGATAACGCGGCGCAGCTTTGTCAGAACGCTTGGCGCACTGATGTTGTCGGGCGTGGCGTCCGGCGCTTATGCCGTGGGGATAGAGCCAGTGGGTCGGCCGCGGATCGTACGGTATCATCTGTTGCCAAACAAATGGCCAGCCGGGCTGAAGTTGCGGCTGGTCATCTTGGCTGATCTGCACGCTTGCAGACCCTGGATGCCACCGCGCCGGATCGGCGACATCTGCGAACAGGCCAATGCCCTTGATGGCGATATGATCCTGCTGCTGGGCGATTTTCTCTCCGGAATGCGGATGGGGGGCAACCGGGTAACATCCGATGAGTGGGCGAGTGAGCTTGCCCGCCTTGCAGCGCCTCTCGGTGTTCACGCGGTCATGGGAAATCATGACTGGATCGACGACCCCGGTGCAATGGTCGCAGGCATGGGGCCAACGATCGTGCACAAGGCATTGGCCTCGATCAACGTCCCTGTCTACGAGAACCAGGCGGCCCGTTTTGAAAAGGGCGGCAAAGGGTTTTGGCTGGCAGGTCTTGCCGACCAGATCGGGCCGCGCGAAGGCCTCGACGATTTGCCGGGAACGTTGGCGCAGGTCACCGACGAGGCACCGGTTATTCTGATGGCGCACGAGCCGGATGTTTTTCCAGCGGTGCCGGACAGGGTGTCGGTGACATTGTCGGGGCATACGCATGGCGGGCAGATCCGCCTGTTTGGCTATTCGCCGATCGTGCCGTCGCGCTATCGCAACCGGTACGCTTATGGGCATGTGGTGGAAGACGATCGTAACCTGATCGTTTCAGGCGGGCTCGGCTGCTCGATTGCTCCCATCCGTTTCGGCTCGCCGCCGGAAATCGTCGTCGTCGAACTTGGATAGGTCATGCCCAAACGTAAAATGATTCGGATGGATGGGCCGCAGAAGCAGCGGTTCAATTTTCGCATTGCAGGCCTTGGCTTTCGCGACGGTTACGTTCTGGTGCATCGGGCAGTGCATGAGGATTTCTGGACATTTCCGGGCGGGCGGGCAGAGATCGGCGAGACGTCGGTTGAAACATTGAAGCGCGAAATGATCGAGGAACTCGGCGTCGAGGTCAGCGTCGGGCGCATGCTCTGGACGGTCGAAAACTTCTTTCGCTACGAGGAGCGCGATTATCACGAGATCGGCTTCTACTACGAGATGGAAATTCCCGCGCGGTTTCCGTTTCATCCCAGCGATATCGTTCATCGCTTGCGGGACGGCAAGAACGACCTGGAATTCAAATGGGTGAAAGCTACCAAGGCGGCGCTGACGGGGCTTGATATCCCGCCCTATTTTATCGCCGAACAGATCGAGGCCTTGCCGCAGACACCGGTCCATATCATCTGGGATGACGGCGATCTCGATCGGTAGATCACAGCGCCCGGCACACGGACGGACACTGCCGGGCTAAGCCAGCTGTCCTATCGTCGCTCTGAGCAGTTCCAAGCAGCCCGGCTTCCAGCCCAGCGCCTCGATCTTGCAGGTGCTCATGGGGCTGCAGGCCGCCGTGTCGCCGTCGGCAGGCAAGGGATGCGGACAGCGTGTGGCGCGCTGCAGGAGCGACAGGATTTCCCGATTACCGGTCAAGAGATCGGAGACGTTGAAGATTTCGCCGTTGATCCGCACAGTGTCTAATTCCAGCATCAGCCGTACGGCGCGTGCGACATCGTCGCCGTGCACTTCGGTGCTGGAACGTGGCGAAACAGGCTTGCCGGCAAGGTAGTCTTCGAAAAGTCCTGCCCATTTATGCCGCTGTCCGGGTCCTGCAGGGCCATAGATGCCGGTTGCCCGCAGGCTTGCGGTGACGAAGCCGTGGCCGCAGAGGGAGGTGAGGCTGCGCTCGGCCTGCAGCTTGACCTCGCCGTAAAGCGTGTCGGGCTTGCCGTGCATATCTTCTTTCAGCACAGTGCCAGATGGTTGTGGCCCATAGGCGGCGCGGCTGGAGAGGAACACGCAGCGGCGCACGCCGGCGTCGCGGGCGGTTTCGAAAAGCCGCACGGTGCCGTCCAGGTTGGCCCGTCGAAATCCTTCGGGGTCGTCACCTTCCCCACCGCGATATTTTCCGGGCATATGGTCGAAGGCGGCATGAACGAAATAATAGACGTGATCGAAGGCCTCGATCTGGTCCGCATCTGGATCGAGCCGCAGCGGCACGAAAGCAACGTCCCTGGAAAAGAAGCCCTGTTCGGGCGCGGTGCGGCCGCCGACGGTGACCTTATAGCCGTTGGCCAACAGGTGCTCGACGATGAAGCGGCCGGCATAGCCGGTGCCGCCGGAAACGAGAACGCGTGTCATAAGCTTCCTGATGTCACTCCGGGCTTGGCGGGCTCGGGTTTGGCAGATCGGCAATATGCGGAATAGCCTTGCCGCTGAAGAAAGCATGCCAGAGATTGATCAGCGGTCGCAGTCTTTCCGCTTTCGGATGGTCCTTTTCCCACGGTTTTTCATATTGATAATGCAGCACACCGATCGATGACCAATCCCACAGCGCCGGCATGGTGAACCATACATATTGCAGCATGTTCATCGTGACAGGGAGCCCGTGCCATTCAGGGAAAAAATCCTGCAGAAAAGTCTGGTCGGTGCGGGGCCAGACGGCATCCGGCGTATCCAGCCGCGCCAGCATCGCCTCGAACGTCTTAGGGGACGGCGCCGCGACAAAGACCCCGGAGTTCAGCCGATGAAAATCGGACAGGCTTTCATAGACGTTGGGCGCTGCCGAAAACTCCGGATAGTCGAAATACCGGTCGATGTTTTTCAAGACCAGCGCATCGGCATCGATGAAGATGCAGCGCTCGTAATCCGTCAATTGCCAGAGGCGCAGCTTGCAGAAATTGTCGAGCGGGGAGTGAAAATCCGGTTTCCGTCCCTTGGTGAAGGGAGCCACGATATGAATGGTCTTGCGGGCATGCCGTTCATTGAATGCGTCCGATAGGGGCAGGAGGTCTGTGGCAATCAGTCGGCAGCCCAATTCGGCGAGCGGTGAAAGGGCGTGATCGACACCGCCGGTGTGGAGAACGACGACATCGGCCTTAGTCCCCGTCATCCCGATCGAACGAGCAAGCGCGGTGGCCCCCATCGCGTAGTCCGCGTTCGTCACGAGAGTCACGAATGCGTGCCGCGATCCGGCAGGTCCGGAGGGCGCGACACCTTCTGAAGAGGCAACTGGCTGCGTCATGACACCGATTTCAGCCTTCTTCCTTCCGGATCGTGGTTGATCTTGGCGGCGATGTCCTTTGTCCACGCCGAAACTGCTGGTACGCGGCTCCGATCGACGCGGTAGGCGTATTTCTTGCCGACATCGACGATTTCCGCAAGCAGGCCGTCCTGCAGCTTGGTTGGGTTGAGGCCGAGCGCTTGGAACTTTTCATTGCGCACCACCAGATCGTTTTCGGCCGCTTCCTTGCGCGGATTGGGCAGCCAGGCGATGTCTGATCCGGTGAGCCCGGCGATCATCTCCGCAAGATCACGGATTCGGTGCGTCTCGGTCATCTGATTGAAGATCTCGACGCGAGAACCGCGCTGCGGCGGGTTTTTCAACGCCAGCTCGATGCAGCGTACCGAATCCTCGATGTGGATGAAGGCGCGGGTCTGGCCGCCGGTGCCATGCACGGTCAGCGGATAGCCGATCGCCGCCTGGATCAGGAAGCGGTTGAGCACGGTGCCATAGTAGCCGTCATAATCGAAGCGGTTGATAAGCTGTTCGTGGCGGCGAGTTTGTTCTGTGTGGGTGCCCCAGACGATGCCCTGGTGCAGGTCGGTGATCCGCAGGCTGTCATTCTTGGCGTAGAACTGGAATAGCAGCTGATCGAGGCATTTGGTCATGTGGTAGATCGAGCCGGGATTGGCGGGATAGAGGATATCCTGCTTCGCAGTTTCGCCGCTTTCGGTCTCGATGCCGACCGGAAGGTAGCCTTCCGGAATGGCTGCACCGACCGTCGAATAGCCATAGACACCCATGGTGCCGAGATGGACGAGATGCGCATCGAGGCCGATCTCGACCATGGCATTGAGCAGGTTATGAGTGGCGTTGACGTTGTTGTTGACCGTGTAATTCTTGTGGCGATCGCTCTTCATCGAATAAGGCGCGGCCCGCTGTTCGGCAAAATGGATGACGGCGTCCGGCCGGTTTTCGGCGAGCCAGTTTTTCAATAGCTCATAGTCGCGGGCAAGATCGATCAGGTGGAAATGGATGCGCCGGCCTGTCTCGGCATGCCAGATGCGGGTGCGTTCCTGAATGCTGTCCATCGGGGTCAGTGACTGGACGCCGAGCTCGGTATCAATCCAGCGGCGGGAGAGATTATCGAGAATGTGGATGTCATGTCCGGCACCGGACAGATGCAGGGCTGTCGGCCAACCGACAAAGCCGTCACCGCCAAGGACTGCAATTTTCATGCGCCAATCTCCTGTGGGAAGGGAAGTCATGCGCCGGTGATAGGAGAATAGTGTGACAAGCCTGCAATGCTTGCAAAACGCGTTTGGTTCCTGCACAGGAAAAGAAAAATTTTGCGAGGCTGCGGATGACTTTGATTGCGCTTTCCGGCGAGCTGACGGATGCCGGACACCAGCTGGTGCAGCGTGTCTATTACGAGGACACGGATTTCTCCGGCGTCGTCTATCATGCCCGATACCTGCATTTCATGGAGCGGGCGCGTACCGATTATCTGCGGCTGCTTGGCGTCGAGCAGGCGACGCTGGCGATCGAGGGCGATACGGAAGGCCTGGTTTTCGTCGTTCACCGCATGGAGATCGATTTCAAGCAACCGGCACGTATGGACGATATCCTGACGATCACCACGGTGACGGAAAAAGCTGGTGGCGCCAAGATGGTGCTGAACCAGGAAATCCGCCGCGAGGGCACGCTTCTGATCGCCGCCAAGGTGATCATCGCCGTCATCAACGGGCAGGGGCGGCCGCGGCGGCTGCCGGAGACCCTGGGCAAGAAGTTCCTCGGCCAGGGTTGAGTTTCAGTCTCCGGCCTCGACGGCTTTCAGCATCGCCTTCGTCAGGCTCTGTTTCCAGTCCTTCGCCTCGGCCCAGGGATCGGTGCCGCTTTCCAGCCGCTTGAGAATATCGGGGATATGAAACCCGTTGGCGGCTTCGAGATCGTTCAGTTCGTCCCAGCCGACGGGCGTGGCGACAGGGCCATTGGCGCGGGCGCGCACCGAATAGGGGGCGACGGCGGTGGAGCCGCGCTCATTGCGCAGCCAGTCGATGAAGATGCGGCCCTTGCGCTTGGCCTTGGACATGGTGGCGATGTAGTTGTCCGGATCATTGTCGGCGATCTTGGCGGAAAGGCCTTTGGTGAAGGCCTTGGCCTCTTCCCACGGCGCGCGGCGCGACAGCGGCACGATGACATGGATGCCCTTGCCGCCGGAAACCATTGCGACGGATTTCAGGCCAAGCTCTTCGAGCGCGTTGCGAAGCGAGACGGCAGCCTGTTTGACGGTTTCGAATGTCACGCTCGGATCAGGGTCGAGGTCGAAGACGAGCCGGTCGGCGGAGTCGAGCCTGTCGATGGTCGAGCCCCAGATATGCAGCTCGATCGTTCCCATCTGCACGGCGGCAACCAACCCTTTCGCATCATTGACGTAGAGATAATTGGCCATATCGCCATCGGATTCCTTGATGGGAACCTGATGAATTTCATCGGGGAAACCGTCGCCGGCATGTTTCTGATAGAAACACTGATGATCTGGTCCCTGCGGGCAACGCAGGATCGAGGCGGGGTGGTCGGCAGCGTAGGGCAACATTCGATCGGCGATGACGCCGTAATAGCGGGCGAGGTCGATCTTGGTGATATCCGGATCGGAAAACAGCAAACGGTCGGCATGGGTAATGCGGATACCAAGCACGTCGCCGTCCGCATCCTTTTGCCTGCGCGCCGGACGTTTCTTGTCCGCAGGCGGCTCGGCCGGTGCTTCCGCTTCATTCGCCGCGGCTCTGGACGGTGGTGTTGGGTTCTTCGTTTCTGGTGTCACGGCGGAAGCCTCCTTGTCTTCACGCAGGCCCTGAAAAGCCCCGTGACGGATATGACCATCGTCGGTAAACTCGGCGAAATCGACCTCTGCAACAAGCTCCGGCGTCAGCCAGACAGCGTCACGGGCAATCTCCTTCGGGACCGCGTCGAAGGGTGACGTCTTGCGCTTCAGCTTCAGGAAGCGTTTGGCCATGTCTGCCATCGTGTCTTCTTCAAACCCGGTGCCAACGCGGCCCTGATAGACGAACCTACCGCCATCATAGGCGCCAACCAGGAGCGAGGCGAATGGGCGGCCGCGTTTGTCGGAGGGTGAATAGCCGCCGATGACAAACTCCTGCCGTTTCGTGCATTTGATCTTCAGCCAGCTGCCGACCCGGCCTTCGCGATAGGGGGCATCGGCTTTTTTGGCGATGATGCCTTCTTGCCCAGACTTGCACATGGCCTGGAATACTTTCTCGCCATTGCCACGGACATGTTCGCTGTACTGTACCGATCGGCTTGGGCCGAGTGTGTCCAAGAGGGCTTTCAGCGCCTTCTTGCGCTCGATCAGCGGTTGCTTGCGCAAATCCTTGCCGTCGAGTTGCAGCAGATCGAAGGCATAGAACCGCGTTTCACCGCCGGTCTTGATCGCCTTCTGCAAAGCGGAGAACTTCGAGCCTTCGTCGGAGGCAGCGACGGCTTCGCCGTCGATCAATGCGGTATCGCAATCCAAATCGGCTAACCCATGGGCGATGTCGGGAAATTTTTCCGTCCAATCCAGTCCGGTGCGGGTGAAGCAGGTGATGCCGTCCTTGCCGATGGAAACAATCAGACGGTAGCCGTCAAACTTGGCTTCGTTCAGCCAGCCGTCGCCTGCCGGTGCTTCGGCGGTAAGGGTCGCGAGCTGCGGCTTGATGAAGGCGGGCGCCTTGCCCGTGCGTTTCCGCGCACTTCGTGGCTCAGAGGGTTCTGCGGCAACGGCACCAGCCTTGACGTTGGCGGCAGCACTTTTCGCCGATTCCCAGACATGGGCTTTCTTTTCCCCCTGACTGGCCGCGATCTCCTCCATTGAACGGCCGGTTTTCACGCTGGTCAGGTTGTCCGTCAGCAGGCTTTCGCCGTCCTCGCCGGTCTCTTCGTCATGCTCCTTGATCAGCAGCCAGTTCTCGCGCTTTTCGCCGTTGCGTGGTTTCATCCGTACTAGTGTCCAGCCGCCGTGCATGCGCTGACCATGGATATGGAATTTCAGCTTGCCTTCCTTGAGGCCTTCATCGGGATCGTTGTCCGGTTGCCACCAGCCGGTGTCCCACAGCATCACCGTGCCGCCACCATATTGCTTTTTCGGGATCGTGCCTTCGAAATCGCCATAGGCCATAGGATGATCTTCGGTGCGCACGGCAAGCCGCTTGTCCTCCGGGTTGATGCTTGGACCGCGCGTCACGGCCCAGCTTTTCAAAACGCCCTTCCATTCCAGCCGGAAGTCGTAGTGCAGCCGAGTTGCATCATGTTTCTGCACTAGGAAGAGTTTGCCCTCCTTGGCTGGTTTTGGTGCGCCCTTCGGCTCGGCGGTCTTGGTGAAATCGCGCTTGCGGTTGTATTCGGAGAGAGATTCTTGATGATCAGCCATGACGGTGCCTCAGGCGGATTTTTTCTTCGGGGCGGCTTTCTTGGGTGCAGCTTTTTCGCCGCCGCCTTCGAGGCTCTTTTTCAGAGCCGACATCAGGTCGACGACATTGTCGCCGCGCTTGCCGGTTTCGTCCTCGTCTTCGACCTCGATCTTTGCCTTCTTGCCCTTGAGCTTTCTCTGCACCAGCTCTTTCAGTGCGGTCGAATAATTGTCCTTGAAGGTGGTGGCATCGAAAGGTGCGGTCTTCTTGTTAATCAACGCGGTTGCGACCTCCAGCAGGTCGTCGTCCGAGGTTTTGCCGGAAAGGCCATGGAACATCGGATCGGCTTTGCGCAGCTCGTCGGCGTAATGCAGCGTCTCCAAAAGCAGCCCGTCACCGCAGGGTTTAATGGCAGCGATATATTCGCGGCCACGCAGCGTCAGCTGGCCAAGCCCCACCTTGCCGGATTTGCGCAGAGCATCCCGAACCACCCGATAGGCGTCCTCGGCCAGATCGTCGGAGGGAACGACGTAGTAGGGTTTGTCATAGTAGATCGGTGAAATTTCCGAGGCGTCGACAAACTGGACGAGTTCAAGCGTCTTCTTGGTCTCGAGCTTGACGGCGTCGATCTCCTCCGGCTCAAGCAGGACATACTTGCCGCTCTCATACTCGTAGCCTTTGACGATCTCGTCGGTATCAACGGGTCCGATGCCATCGACGACTTTATCGTAGTGGACAGGCTTGCCGGAAGGTTCGTGGATCTGGCGGAAGGCAAAGCGTGCGCCGGTCTTGGTGGCGCTGAACACTTCGACGGGAATGGAAACGAGGGAAAGGCGCAGCTGCCCCTTCCACAATGCACGCGATACCATGTCTCCACCTTTTCCGTGTGTCGGTGTTAGTGCGGAATATTTGTCGTGTTCGTGTCGCGGGATAACAGACGTTCCAGCGCCGCCACGTCCTCGCTGGTAATCACCGGCACCGGATCGGCGACCATGGCCTGCAACACGTCCGGCGAGAGGGCGCCGTTCTCGATCGCCCATTCCAGCGCTTCACGCGTCTCGCGCTCTGCCCGCAGTTGCGCGTAAAGCGCAAGGATGAGGCGGTCGCGATGATCGAAATGCGGCCGGGAGGGTCGTTTGGACGATTTCTTCGGCGTGATGGTGCTCATGGCCGTGTAACGCGGCGAGGGGCGGATTGTTCCGGTGCCAAGTCTTGGCAAAGATGACATTGCAGTGCGGCAAAGTAATACTCTCTTAACCATAATGATGTCTTAATGCGCATATTAGGGTTTTGTGCAGTGCACGTCATCCTTTCACCAAGATTGAACGCAAGAAGGCAGACAGGAAGCTTAAAGATCGGCATGACGCCGGTTATCGGCAGCTGCCGGGTCAATCTTGCAACAATGACGTTTGAGCACCCTGGCTGTGAGCATGTGACTGCTCTTGCCGGGCGTTTGGATTCGGGGATTTGAGAACGATGGAACAGGTTGGATTGGCTGCGGCGACGACAGACGTAACGCTGTGGTCGCTATTCATGCAAGCGGGCTTCGTGGTGAAGCTGGTCATGCTGGGACTGATCGGCGCTTCGATCTGGACCTGGGCGATCGTCGTCGACAAGACACTGAAATTCGGCAAGGCCCGCCGCCAGCTGGACGCCTTTGAACAGGTGTTCTGGTCCGGCCAGTCCTTGGAAGAACTCTACCGGACACTGTCCGACCGGACGACTTCCGGCATGGGGGCGATTTTCGTCTCGGCCATGCGCGAATGGAAAAAGTCGTTCGAGCGCGGCGCCCGTTCGCCGATCGGTCTGCAGATGCGTATCGACCGGGCGATGGACGTCACCCTGTCGCGCGAAGCCGAGGCGCTGGAAGCCCGGCTCGGATCGCTGGCGACCATCGGTTCCGCCGGTCCGTTCGTCGGTCTGTTCGGTACGGTCGTCGGTATCATGACCTCGTTCCAGGCCATCGCCGGATCGAAGTCGACCAACCTTGCGGTTGTTGCTCCCGGTATCGCCGAGGCGCTTCTGGCAACCGCGATCGGCCTTCTCGCCGCTATTCCGGCGGTTATCGCCTACAACAAGTTCTCCGCCGATGCCGGCAAGCTGACAGCCCGCATGGAAGGTTTTGCCGACGAGTTCTCGGCCATTCTTTCGCGCCAGATCGATGAAAAGCTGCAGCCGCGCCAAGCGGCACAGTGACGGCCGCACAGTAAAAGCCTGAGCGGCACGAAGACGGAGATAGACCATGGGTATGTCAGCAGCAGGTGGATCGAAGGGTGGCGGCCGTCGCCGTGGCGGCCGTAGCGGCCGCGGTGGCAAGGGCGTCATGAGCGAAATCAACGTGACGCCGTTCGTCGATGTCATGCTGGTGCTTTTGATCATTTTCATGGTTGCAGCACCGATGATGACGGTCGGCGTGCCGATCGACCTGCCGGAAACGCAGGCCAAGGCGCTGAACGCCGAAACCCAGCCGATTACCATTTCAGTCAAGAGTGACGGCCAGGTCTTCCTGCAGGAAACACCGATCCCGGTCGAAGAGGTCGCCGCCAAGCTCGAAGCGATTGCCACGACGGGCTACAGCGAGCGCATCTTCGTGCGTGGGGATGCGACGGCGCCTTACGGCGTGATCGCCGATGTCATGGCGCGCATTCAGGAAGCTGGCTTCAAAAATATCGGTCTCGTCACCCAGCCGCAGAAGGGCCAGTAGAGCGCTTACGATGAAGAGCAGTCTCATCACATCCGCTGTGCTGCATGGCCTGGTTCTGACCTGGGCGCTGGTGTCGCTTGGCAGTCCCAAATCGTTCGAGGTCTCCAGCATGGAGTCCATTCCGGTCGATATGGTGTCTGTCGAAGAGCTGACCCAGTTGCAGCAGGGAGACGCAAAGGCTCCGAAGTCCGAAAAGCCTTCGCCTATTCCAACAAAAAAGCCGGCCGAAATCAACAATGGTGAAAATACCGGCGACAACAGCGTCGATCTGAAAACACCGCCGAAACCGGAATCCAAGCCGATCGAGAAGGAATCGACCGGCGCGATAAAGTCTGAAGAGAAGCCGCTGCCGACACCTGAACCGGTGAAGGAAGACACGCCCGAGGTGACCGAAGAAAAGCCGGCATCAGAGCCTGCGACGGAGGTCGCTTCACTGCCGGAGCCGAAGCAGGAGGTCCAGCCCGACCCTAAGCCTGCGGAGACCCCTGCCGAGGAGAAGCCTGCGGAAAATCCGGATGCCGAAGCCCTGCCGGAGAAGGTTCCGACACCAATGGCAAAGCCCAAGGTGGAACAGCCGGCGCAGACGGCCAAGACGCCCGATCGCAAGAACGAAGAAAACAAGACGGAAAAGAAGAAGACGTCGACAGCGATGAAATCGGATTTCGATGCTGACGAAGTGTCCGCTCTCCTCAACAAGCAGGATTCGTCCGGCGGCGGCACGAAGCGGTCCACCGAAACGGCTTCGCTGGGCGCGAAGAAAACGACCGGCAACACACTGTCTGCCGGCGAATTGGACGCGCTACGGGGCCGGATTCAGAATAACTGGTCCGTTGTTGCCGGGATCTCCGGTGCCGAAGGGTTGACGATCACGGTGACGATGCAGCTCGACAAGAATGGCGAGATCATCGGGCGGCCTGAAGTGGTTGCGTCCGGCGGAACGGATGCGGCGCGGCGGACCTTCGAGGGCAGCGTGCGGCGCGCCATCATGAAATCGGCGCCGTTCGATAATCTGCCCGCAGACAAATACGAAGGTGGCTGGAACGAAGTGGTCGTCAATTTCGATCCAAGCTCCATGCTTTAGAACACACACGAATGAATGGCTGAAAGGCTCCGTTACAATGTTGAAACGCAATCCCTTCCGTTTTCTGATCGCGCTCGCGACGATGGTCACTCTTGCGATCGCGCCCGCACATGCGCGTGTGGAAATCAATATCAACAAGGGCAATGTCGAGCCCCTCCCGATCGCCATCACCGACTTCCTGCAGGGTGAACTGGGCCAGAAGATTTCCGACGTCGTCGCAGCCGACTTGAAGCGCTCTGGCCTGTTTGCGCCGATCGCCAAGACGGCCTTCATCGAGAAGATCACCAATCCGGATGCTGCTCCGCGTTTTGAGGACTGGAAAGTCATCAATGCGCAGGCGCTGGTCACCGGGCGCGTCACCCAGGAAGGCGACGGCCGTTTGAAGGCTGAGTTCCGCCTGTGGGATAGTTTTGCCGGCCAGCAGATGGCAGGCCAGCAGTTCTTCACCCAGCCGGAAAACTGGCGCCGTGTCGCCCATATCATCGCGGATGCGATCTATGAGCAGATTACCGGTGAAAAGGGCTATTTCGATACCCGGATCGTCTATGTCGCTGAAAGCGGCCCGAAGACGGCGCGCAAGCGGCAGCTGGCCATCATGGACCAGGATGGCGCCAATGCCCGCGGCATCACCAATTCCAACGATATCGTGCTGACGCCGCGTTTCTCGCCGAACAAGCAGGAAATCACCTACATGTCGTTCGAGGGCAACGAGCCGCGCGTCTATCTGCTGCAGCTCGAAACCGGACAACGCGAAGTGGTTGGCAATTTCCCCGGCATGACCTTTGCGCCACGCTTCTCGCCGGATGGCCAGCGGGTGATCATGAGCCTGCAGCAGGATGGCAACGCCAACATCTACACGATGGACCTGCGTTCGCGCACCACGACCCGCCTGACCTCGACCGCTGCGATCGATACCTCGCCGTCCTATTCGCCGGATGGCGGCCAGATCGTCTTCGAAAGCGACCGTGGCGGCCGCCAGCAGCTCTACGTCATGAGCTCCGGTGGTGGTGGACAGAACCGTATCTCGTTCGGCGATGGTTCCTATTCCACTCCAGTCTGGTCGCCGCGGGGAGACCTGATCGCCTTCACCAAGCAATCGGGCGGCAAGTTCTCGATCGGCGTGATGAAGCCGGACGGTTCGGGCGAACGCATCCTGACGACCGGCTTCCACAACGAAGGTCCGACCTGGGCCCCGAACGGCCGCGTCCTGATGTTCTTCCGCCAGAACGCCGGTGCCGGTGGCCCGCAGCTCTATTCGATCGACCTGACCGGTTATAACGAGCAGCTGGTCCAGACCAAGGGCTTCGCGTCCGACCCGGCCTGGTCGCCGCTTCTCGAATAGCCTCCTCGAATAGCATCGTGACGGTGCGGCGGGAAATAAGGCGAAATTGCCGCTTTCTCGCCGCAAAGGACTGATCTAGCAAGCCTTCAAGCCTATTTTGACAAACTGTTAACCATATCCGTTGAAATGGGATTAACCGCTTCCGGTTACAGTCTGGCAACCCTGAATTCAGACCATCCAAGGAGACCGGCCCATGAGCCGCATTCACGCCCAGGCCGCAGGCCGCATGCAATCCATCGCCCGCAACCCGATCATGATCGCTCTCTTCGCCAGTCTGGCACTTGCCGCCTGCGCTAAGAAGCCGATGAACAGCGCCGGTGATCTCGGTCTCGGTGCCAACTCTGCGGCGACCCCGGGTTCGACCCAGGATTTCACCGTCAATGTCGGCGACCGCATCTTCTTCGATACGGACTCCACCTCGATCCGTGCAGATGCCCAGGCAACGCTCGATCGTCAGGCTCAGTGGCTGGCCAAGTACCCGAA
This sequence comes from Pararhizobium sp. PWRC1-1, assembly GCF_049897905.1. Lineage (NCBI taxonomy): Bacteria > Pseudomonadati > Pseudomonadota > Alphaproteobacteria > Hyphomicrobiales > Rhizobiaceae > Pararhizobium > Pararhizobium sp. PWRC1-1. Next base: position 117,695 of record NZ_JAFCXE010000012.1, read on the forward strand.
CTACGCCATCACGGTCGAAGGTCATGCCGACGAACGCGGCACCCGCGAATACAACCTGGCATTGGGCGCACGCCGTGCCGCTTCGACCAAGGAATATCTCTCCTCGCGCGGTATCTCAGCCTCGAAGATCCGCACGATTTCCTATGGCAAGGAAAAGCCGGTCGCCGTCTGCGACGACATTTCCTGCTGGTCGCAGAATCGCCGCGCCGTCACGGTTCTCGGTGGCGCCGGTATGTAATTGCCGGTCTGTGTGACAGCCGGACTATTCTTCAAATGCAAGGGGCCGCGTGTTTTTCACGCGGCCCTTTTTCACATCACCGGGCTCCGGCATGCGCTGCGATCGCACCGATGATCTGCTGCCAATCGTTCCGGTGCAGCTCATGGCCGCCGCCGTCGATCCGCTCCAGTTTCGCGCCCCTGACGGCGTTTGCCAGAGCCTCCCCATGGACGACCGGAAAGATGGGATCCGCGGTTCCGTGAATGACGAGGAGGGGAACGCGCAGGTCGGCTGCAGCCAGGCGCTTTTCACCGTCGCCGCCTTCAACCAGGAAGTGGTTGGTCGCGTTCGCAAACGAGCGGGCACGATCCATGTCCCGCTCGATCACCTGAAGCGCCGCGCCAGCGTCATGCGGATGGGCCGTGCCGGCAATCATGCGTACGTCGCGTACCATGAAATCGACGACATTTGCGCGGTCGTTCCAGTCAAGGGTCTCTGCCGTCGCCGCATGCGCGCTGTAGTCCTCCGTGAAATTTGGCAGACCGTCGATTCCAAGGGGGCTTGAACTTATGATTGTGAGCGTCCTGACGCGACCCGGATGGGAAAGCGCGACGCGCTGGGCGATGGAGCCGCCCAGCGACATGCCAACGATGCCGGCGGATTTGATCCCGTATTCGTCGAGGACCGCCACGGCATCTTCCGCCATGTCGGAAAGGGTATAACCGGGTTTTCCGAGCGGGTAGCTGGTAGACAAGCCGGTATCGCGATTGTCGTAGCGGATGACAAAATGCCCTTGCTCGGCAAGTTGCTCGCAGAATTCTTCCGGCCACCATAGCATTGAGGCCATTGCACCCATAATCAGCAGCAAGGCCGGGTCGGAAGGATGGCCGAATGTCTCGGTGGCGATCTCCACGCCGCCGCGTTTGATTGTCATATCCGCCATATCTCGTCCTTCAGATTGCGAAATAAAACCGGTTGCATAATGAATTCGGTTTTGGGATTTTACAAGAGGATTTTCCCCGCGGTCGTGGTTTCAATCGACGTACGGCCGAAAGAGTGGCATTCGGGCTGTTCCTTTCTTTTTTGTCACACTTTGACCGAACTCCGTTGCTTTTTGAGGCCAATTGGAAAACTGTGCGGCAATCATCAAGTGACCGATTTGAATCGGTTCGGGTGAGAGTGGATACACAAACAGGACACATGACATGAAACATTTTGTCGTGGCGGGATTGATCGGCCTGACTGCCTTTGCGGGGTTTGGACAGACAGTGACCGCCATGCCGCTTTCCGCGCTGTTTAACCGCGCAATTCACGGCGAAGCCCAATCGCCGGGCAAGGCGCCGCTGCTCAAGGTCCAGTCGAGTGAGGTTGGACGCATCGGGCAGCTCGAGGAACAGATCCGCTCTCTCAACGGGCGTATCGAGGAAATGAGTTTCCAGCTTCTGCAGATGCAGGAGCAGATTCGCAAATTCCAGGAGGACAACGAGTTTCGTTTCCAGGAACTGGAAGGCGGCAAGTCTACCTCGACCAAGAAGAGCCAGCTGGAAACACCACGCAACAATGATCAGGCTTCCGGCACCGCGCCGGCAGCGACTGATCAGGCAACGGCAACCGATCCCAACGCAGGTTTGGGATCGGATACTGCTGCCGGTACCAACACGGGCGCGCCGTCATCGACGCTTGGCCAGATCGTCTTTGACGAAAACGGCAATCCCGTCGCTGCGAACCAGGACACGTCGAGCCTTGAATCAACGCTTCCCGGTGCCGATCAAGGCATCAACCAGACCCCGGACAGCCAGCAGCAGACGGCAGCACTGGACAATCCCGGCGATCTCTACCAATCAGCCTATGGTCATGTTCTGACGGGCGATTACAGCCAAGCCGAAAACGAATTCCGCAGCTATCTCGAAGCGTTCCCGAAGGGCGAAAAAGCCGCGGATGCCAGCTTCTGGATGGGCGAGGCACAATATTCCCAAGGCAAGTTCAACGATTCCGCCAAGACGTTCCTGAATGCGCATCAGGCCTACAGCAAGTCGCCGAAGGCGCCGGAAATGCTGTTGAAGCTCGGCATGTCGCTGGCGGCTCTCGACAACAAGGACACGGCCTGCGCCACGCTACGCGAGGTCAACAAACGCTATCCGAAGGCTTCGCAGGCGGTGAAGACCAAAGTAACGAGCGAACAGGGCCGCCTTGCCTGCTGAGGCGGACCGCGCCGCACCGCACGCCACCATTGATGCGGCAAAACGATTTCTCTCCACGTTCAAGACTCCGGGCATGATCCTGGCCGCTGTTTCCGGCGGCAGCGATTCAAAAGGCCTGCTTCTGGCGCTGCATGAAGCGATCACGCTCGGCGGCTTTTCAGCTTTTTCGCTGTCAGCCTGTACCATTGACCATGCGCTGCGGCCTGAATCCACCGAGGAAGCACGCGCGGTCGCGGCTTTCTGCGCTGAAAAAGGCATTCCGCATACCATCCGCCAATGGCTGGGCGATAAGGCGGCGACAGGACTTCAGGCGGCTGCGCGGGCAGCGCGCTATGGGCTCCTCGCCGATGCCGCTCAGGACATAGGAGCCCTCTGCATCGTCACCGCCCATAGCGCCGATGACCAGATCGAAACGATTGCCATGCGGCAGAGCCGGTCGGAGCCCGATGCGCCCGGTCTCGCCGGTATGGCAGCGGGAGTACTTGTTGACCGTCGCGCGTGGGTCTGGCGTCCCTTTCTCCATCTGCGGCGGGCTGACATCCGCGCCTTTCTCGCGGCGCGGGGCGAGGGGTGGTTTGATGATCCAAGTAATAGCAACCGGCGTTTCGAGCGCGTGCGCATGCGGCAGGCGTTGAATGAGGATGGGTCTTCTTCGGTAGATATATTTGTTGCCGCTAGGGCCCGGTTTGGCTCGAGCGCGCGCGTCGCGCTGCTGATCTCCCGGCATGCGCATGGTTTCGATGGGCTTGTGGCGCGGATCGATCCTGCACTCTCAACCCGTATGGCCGACCTTGACTGCACGCGCGCGGTGCTGTCCATCGCAGCTGTGGTTGGCGGACGCCATCATCTTGCCGGCCGCGAGACGGCCGCAAGGCTTGCTGCGTTTCTAAGAGACGCAGAGGGCGGGCGGATGACGGCCGGGCGCGTGGTATTCGATCGCCGCAAATCCGGGCTCTATCTCTATCGCGAAGCGCGGGGGCTGCCGCAAGTCGAGCTTCAACCCGGTGAGCGCTTCCTCTGGGATGACCGTTTTCTCGTCAGCAATACCGGTCCGGACCGCATTGCCGTTCGTGCAGGGGGCGAAACGGCCGAATTGCGCGCGAGACTGATTGCCGCAGGCCTGCCGGAGCCGGTGGCCAAGCGTGCCGTCAAAGCGGCGATCACTTTTTCCGCGGTAACGGAGGGCTCATATCGTCACGACGCCGCGAACTCCCTGCCACCGAGGCTTTGCGTGCAAACCAGTATCGGCCCCTACGACACCTTTTTGCCGTGTTTTGACCTGATGATGGCCAATAGCATCGCCACGCTCTTTGGACGTGATAACTATCTTTCTCCTCCGGTTCACGATGTTTTGACGGAAAAGTCAGGTTAGTCTTGAGTTTGCCTTGGCAAGCCGGTTACGCAACCCTATGTTAGGTGCAAGAAAGCAGCCACAAATCATTGCGGTTTGCGACAGAGGTTCCGGGGAGTTCGATGAACCCTAATTTCAGAAATTTTGCACTTTGGGCAATCATTGCCCTGCTGTTGATCGCGCTTTTCAGCATGTTCCAGCAACCGGCGGAGCGTACCGGATCGAAGGAAGTTCCTTTTTCCCAGTTCCTGAAGGACGTTGATGGAAGCCGCGTCAAGGAAGTTGTCATCACCGGCAACAAGGTGATCGGTTCGTATGCCGAAAGCGGCGCGACCTTCCAGACCTATGCGCCTGCGATCGATACGACGCTGACCGAGCGTATGGAAGCCAAGAACGTGACCGTGACGGTTCGCCCCGAAACCGACGGCTCCTCCGGATTCCTCAGCTATGTCGGCACGCTGCTTCCGATGCTTCTCATCCTTGGTGTCTGGCTGTTCTTCATGCGTCAGATGCAGGGTGGTTCGCGTGGTGCAATGGGCTTTGGCAAGTCCAAGGCCAAGCTTTTGACCGAGGCTCACGGCCGCGTGACGTTTGACGACGTCGCAGGCGTGGACGAAGCCAAGCAGGATCTTGAGGAAATCGTTGAATTCCTGCGCGATCCGCAGAAATTCCAGCGCCTCGGCGGCCGTATTCCGCGCGGCGTACTGCTCGTCGGCCCTCCCGGTACCGGTAAAACGCTGCTTGCCCGCTCCGTGGCCGGTGAAGCCAATGTGCCGTTCTTCACGATTTCCGGTTCGGACTTTGTTGAAATGTTCGTCGGTGTCGGCGCATCGCGTGTCCGCGACATGTTCGAGCAAGCCAAGAAGAATGCGCCCTGCATCATCTTCATCGACGAAATCGACGCCGTCGGCCGCCATCGCGGCGCCGGTCTTGGCGGCGGTAACGATGAGCGCGAACAGACGCTCAACCAGCTGCTGGTCGAGATGGACGGGTTTGAGGCCAATGAAGGCATCATCCTGATCGCTGCGACCAACCGTCCGGACGTTCTCGACCCGGCACTGCTGCGTCCAGGCCGTTTCGACCGTCAGGTCGTCGTTCCGAACCCGGATATCAACGGCCGCGAGCGCATCCTCAAGGTGCACGTCCGAAACGTTCCGTTGGCCCCGAATGTCGATCTCAAGGTTCTGGCTCGTGGTACGCCCGGTTTCTCCGGTGCCGATCTGATGAACCTCGTCAACGAAAGCGCCCTGATGGCCGCACGCCGCAACAAGCGCGTCGTCACCATGCAGGAATTCGAAGACGCCAAGGACAAGATCATGATGGGCGCGGAACGCCGTTCGTCCGCCATGACCGAAGCCGAAAAGAAGCTGACCGCCTATCACGAAGCCGGCCATGCCATCATGGCGCTAAAGGTTCCGGTGGCCGATCCGCTGCACAAGGCGACGATCATTCCGCGCGGCCGAGCACTCGGCATGGTCATGCAGCTTCCCGAAGGCGACCGCTATTCGATGAGCTACAAGTGGATGGTTTCGCGTCTCGCCATCATGATGGGTGGCCGTGTTGCCGAGGAAATCACCTTCGGTAAGGAAAACATCACCTCCGGCGCGTCTTCCGATATCGAGCAGGCAACCAAGCTTGCCCGGGCGATGGTGACGCAGTGGGGCTTTTCCGACGTGCTCGGACAGGTTTCCTATGGCGAAAACCAGCAGGAGGTTTTCCTGGGGCATTCGGTTTCACAGACGAAAAACGTCTCTGAAGCGACGGCCCAGAAGATCGACAACGAAGTTCGTCGCCTGATCGACGAAGCTTATATGGAAGCTCGACGGATCATTACCGAGATGCACAGCGAGTTCGTTGCCATCGCTGAAGGCCTGCTCGAGTACGAGACGCTGACCGGCGAAGAGATCAAGTCTCTGATCCGCGGCGAAAAGCCTGCTCGTGACCTCGGCGACGATTCGACGCCGCATCGCGGTTCGGCCGTTCCGTCGACTGGAACCAAGAAAGACGGCTCTGTCGGCAAGGGCGATGAAGCCGAAGGCGGTTTTGAACCGCAGCCGCAATAGGCGCCTGCCGTTAGAAAATGGTCTTAAAGCCGCTGTGCCGTAGGGTGCGGCGGCTTTTTTGTGTGCAGGGCCGGGTGAATACGGTTTCGGCCATTCCTGATTGGTAACGCGCTGTAATGATTTCTGATGATACAACAGGATGCTGTTGCAGATATTTTATGGCAAGACGTAGCGATGATCGCCCGAAAGTATGCATCGGCTTTTGAGCAAATGGCAGGCATAAAGGACGCTGGGAATACTCTGGGGAATCGCCAGAATATGACGGGACCGGGCTATGTGTTCTTGCTCTGGCAACGTGCGGCCCTGCTGCGATCGCTGAGAATGACGGGGAGGTTTGCCGGACGTGATGTCCTGGCGACCCTGCGGGCGACGGTGCTGCGGCACCTTTGAGATGATGGAGTTTTTATGAAGCGCAAATATTTCGGCACGGATGGCATTCGCGGCCAGTCAAACCTGTTTCCGATGACACCGGATCTTGCAATGCGCGTCGGCATTGCCGTCGGCACGATCTTCCGCAACGGCGCACACCGTCACCGGGTGGTGATCGGTAAGGACACGCGGCTATCCGGTTACATGCTTGAGAACGCGATGGTAGCAGGCTTTACCGCAGCGGGGCTGGACGTCTTCCTTCTTGGTCCGATCCCGACACCGGGCGTGGCCATGCTCACCCGGTCGCTTCGCGCCGATGTTGGCGTGATGATCTCGGCTTCGCACAATCCCTTCGAGGATAATGGCATCAAGCTGTTTGGCCCGGACGGATACAAGCTGTCCGACGACCTCGAAGGCCAGATCGAGGATCTGCTCGACAAGGATATGACGGCGCAACTCGCCAAGTCGCAGGAGATTGGCCGCGCCAAGCGCGTCGAGGGGGACATCTACCGCTATATCGAACATGCCAAGCGCACATTGCCGCGTGATGTGACATTGCAGGGCCTGAGGATCGCCATCGACTGCGCCAACGGTGCTGCCTACAAAGTCGCGCCGCTGGCCCTGTGGGAGCTCGGGGCCGACGTCGTGACGATCGGAAACGAGCCGAACGGCACCAACATCAATCTCGACTGTGGATCGACTCATCCTGCTGCGTTGTCGAAGAAAGTACACGAGGTGCGCGCCGATATCGGTATCGCGCTTGATGGCGACGCCGATCGCGTTGTGATCGTTGACGAGAACGGCACGGTCATCGATGGCGACCAGTTGATGGCGGTGATCGCCGACAGCTGGGCAACGGAGGGTATGCTGAAGGGTGGCGGTATCGTTGCGACCGTGATGTCCAATTTGGGTCTGGAGCGCTACCTGAACGGACGTGGCCTTGACCTGCATCGCACCAAGGTCGGAGACCGTTACGTTGTCGAACACATGCGTCAAGGTGGGTTCAATGTCGGCGGCGAACAATCCGGTCATCTGGTTCTGTCCGATTTCGGCACGACCGGCGATGGTCTTGTGGCTGCGCTTCAGATCCTTGCCTGCGTCAAACGGCAGGGCAAACCGGTCAGCGAGGTTTGCCATCGTTTCGAACCGGTACCGCAAGTGTTGAAGAACGTCCGGGTTTCGGCGGGCATGCCGCTCGAAAATGTCAGCGTCCGTCAGGCGATTGCCGATGCTGAAGCTGAATTGGCCAAGAACGGCCGGTTGCTGATCCGTCCATCCGGCACCGAGCCGCTGATCCGCGTGATGGCGGAAGGTGACGACCGGGCACAGGTGGAGCGGATCGTCGATGAGTTGATTGGTGTGATCGGCAGCGCCCGCAACGTCGCCTGATATTTTCTTTTTCAGACAGACTTAAAGAAACCGGGTTTTGCCCGGTTTTTTTGTTCGTTGTTTCATTAAGATCATACGTTGCTTGCGGATGAAGCAAAATCCTTAACAGTTACGGTAAATTTTTGTAGTTAATCGGACCTTAACCTTTCCTATTCATGATCAACCTCAACAACCATGTATTGGGGGCCGGGTTACCGGCAGACCATCAACAAGACGTATTGGAGTGAGGCCATGAAGACTATATTGATTGGCGTTGTTGCGGCTATGCTGAGCAGCGCTGCAACCTTCGCTGCGGACCTTTATGAGCCGCCCATCGAGCAGCCGATTGCCGAGCCGGTCCAGATCAGCGAAGCCAGCGGCTGGTATCTGCGCGGCGACGTCGGTTACGCCTTTACCAATTTGCGCGGTGCCCATTTCTATCAGGGGCCAGGCCGTGACGTTCGCGATTTCGACGATGCTGATCTCGATGATACCTGGACTGCCGGCGTCGGTGTCGGTTACCAGATCAACAATTATCTGCGCACGGACGTAACGCTCGATTATCTCGGCAACGCAGATTTCAAGGGTTCGACGACGGGTGGCTGCGGTGTCGCTCTTGACTGCACCTCGCGCGACATTTCGAAAATGGCGGCTTGGAGCCTGATGGCCAATGCCTATGTCGATATCGGTACCTATGGCTCCTTCACTCCTTATGTGGGCGCAGGCATCGGCGGTACGCAGGTTCGTTGGGACAAACTGCGCAACACGAGTTGCGAAACGGCCGACCCGAGCAATTGCGATCCGTCCTTCGAGCATGAAGGCAGCCGCAAATGGCGCTTCACCTACGGCCTGATGGCTGGTACCGCAATCGACCTGACCTGCAACCTCAAGGCTGACGTCGGCTATCGCTTCCGCCATATCCTTGATGGCGACATGTTCGGCTACAACGCAAACAGCGGTCCTGGTTCGGACAAGGGTGTCTATGTCCACGAAGCCCGCGCCGGTCTGCGTTACTCCTTTGGCGGTTGCCAGGAAGCTTACATCCCGCCGGCCGAGCCGATCGTCTATAAATAAGCGAATCACGCTTTGCCTTCAAAGGCCGTCCGGTATTCCGGGCGGCTTTTTAATTTGTGTCAGGCAAATTGGTTAAGAGACATGCTTAACCTGGGGTTAACCGGGCGGTGCGATGATTAACGCCTGCAGACGCGGGCGAGGGGCTTCCCAGGCGCCGCGCATGGTTTTCAAGGGCGGTACAATGAACTGGCGGCACACACTCCTCAACGCTTCTGCGCTCACGCTGCTGGTTGCAGCCGGCCCTGCAATGGCGGCGGATGATCTCCTTGATGCACCAGAGGTCAGTATTTCGGCGGTGGAATCCGGCACGCAGGGTTTTTATCTGCGCGGCGATGTGGGCTATTCCGGCTGGACGCGGGAAGGTGATCCGTCGCTTCGCCTGTTTGATGCCGGTATCGGCACGACCAGTTCCGCTCCCTTCGATAATGCCCGGTTCGACAAGCCGTTCTCCGGCTCTCTCGGGGTGGGTTATCAATTCAACGACGTGTTGCGTGCCGACTTGACCGGTGACTATTTCGACGGGCGGTTTGATGGTGATGGCGAAGCTGCCATTCCGTGCGATGGCGAAGCGGTGGGGACCTCTTGCGCCGGACGCGCCGGAGCCGGTTTCAAGGCGATCGGCGTCATGGCGAACGGTTATGTCGATATCGCCACCGTGGCCGGGATAACACCCTATCTCGGTGCTGGCTTGGGTATGACACAGCTGCGCTGGAACGATGTTTCGCTGCGAACCACATGCGTACCTGGTGCAGCCGCCTGCTCAGGCGCAGCACCACTCGACCAGACTTTTGATGGGGATAGCAGCTGGCGCTTCACCTATGCGCTGATGGCCGGTGTTTCCTATAATATCAACGATAAGTTGAAGTTCGATGTCGGTTACCGGTATTCGCAGATCGCCGATGGCAACATGTTCGGCAGCAGCGATATCACAGGCCGCGACGATGGCCTCGGCCGTCACGAGATCCGCGCAGGTCTGCGTCTGTCGCTCTGGTAGGTGAGGGGCCAGCAGGCGCCGTTAAACCGTACTCATCGGGCCTGCGACCTGATCAGTTCCACGAGTTGCATTTTTCCCGCGATTGCAACTGAACCCTGAATGGAGAGATGCCCGGTATCGCGATAGATCGCGATACCGTCGATCGAAGTGTCGCATCCGCCGGAGTGGCAGAGAAAAGGATCAAACCGGATGATGTCGACATTCGCAGCGGCACTGACCGCGTAGAGTATGCCGAGAACGGATTTTCTGGCTTGTTCGTATGACGCTTGGTTGATTTGACACCCGTTCATTGCTCCGAGGATGGGAAGCCCCCGCTGCAGCCTTTCCGTGCATCTGCCGATATCAAGCCCGCTTTGCGGAGGCGGTGCGATGATGACGATTTTTTTTCCCGCGGCTCGCACAGCGTCGATCGTGGCCTTCAGGCCTTTAATTGCCGCCACCTGTTGCGCGTCTTCAAGCAAATAGGGTTGACCGGCATCCTTACGCACCAATAGTTGATACTGCGTGCCGTCAAGATATTGAGAGAGCAGGCTGGACAGCACAACGATTTTGATCGAACTATTTTTTTGCAGGTACGCAAGGACTGAATCGTTGAAAGCAACGCAGCTACGCGCCCAGTTGATGTCGTAGGCGCTGTTGTGATCCTCAGAAACCGGCGCGACGCCAAGCATGGGGCCGCATGTATTGCGGGTTGCCTGCACAACGCCGCCCGCGTTCATTGCCGGGCTCGCAATGCCACCGAGCAGATGCATTGCGTAGGAATCACCCCAAACCATTATCTCAGGCTCGTCGGATGTGCGGCATTCCGCGATCGGCTCAAAATTTGCTGTGAACGCACATTTTTCACTGAGGCCATGGTTGGAGCGGCGAAGCTCCTCATAGTTTCTGGTTGGCGCCGTCGCGAAGGCAGCCCCTCTTGAAAGCAAGAGGACGGCGAGGGAGGCAGTAAGGCTTGCCGCAAAGATCTTCATCGGATTGGTAAGCGGCATAAAGCGCAACGGCTTTTCTATCGTGCGGTTGAGGATCACTGCTAATGCAATGGACAACAGCAGAACGCCTGCGCGCCACGCCAAAGGCGGGTGTTCGTTGCCCGCCTCGCCCAGCCACGCGTTGTTCAAGAACGCGAAAAGCGGCCAATGAACCAGATAGAGAGAGTAGGAAATATCTCCGAACTTTCCCATCATGCCAACAAGGCGCGATGTTTGCAGCGCCGGATGTCTTCTCAGAATGATCACAAGAGTTGCAACGCAAATAGCGAGTGCATTCAAACCGGGATGACGTCCGAATTCAGGCACGAATGGCAGGACCAGAAGACCGATGAGGGCCGGCCAGAAAGCCAATTTCAGCCATTTCGGAGGGGAGCCGTTCCTCACGGAGATGAGGGCTCCATAGGAGCCGATGCCAAGTTCCCAGGCCCGAGTCGGCAGAAGATAGAAGGCGGCGGCTGCGTTTTTCTGCGCGAGCAGCCAGCAGAATGCCAGACTGGCGACGATGACAGCCATCGTCGCGATTTTCCAGAACCGGCGCGGTAACAGATAGAGGGTTATTGGAAGCAGGAAGTAATATTGTTCCTCGATTGCGAGAGACCAGATGTGCAGAAGCGGCTTAAGCTCGGAGGCCCCCTCGAAATATCCCGATTGTCTGAGCAAGCTGAAATTTGCGGTGAACGTCAAGGCGCCGACGAGTTGCCGCTGGAAATCCCGCATCTCGCTTGACGCCAGAAAAAATGGGGCGAGTAGTGCCGCGCCCAGAAAAGTTGCGTAGGCGGCGGGCAACAGCCGTTTGGCGCGCCGGACATAGAATGTCCACAGGTTGAACTTGCCCACTTGAATTCCATCGCGGATCAGGCCGGTGATGAGAAAGCCGGAGATGACGAAGAACACATCGACGCCCAGGAAACCGCCATGGGTGAAGCCGATATTGGCGTGATAGAAGAGGACGACCAGAACCGCAAAGCCACGCAGGGCCTGAATGTCGGCACGCATCTTGTGATCGTGGCTAGGGATGTTGTGAAGATAAGAGGATGGCACTGTACTTAGACCTTGGCGGAATATTCCGTATGCCTAATTTACAGACTGCTTACTTTTGTCAATTTCAATCGCTATCGGCTGGGCAGAATGGATTGCACCGCTGTGGGTTTTATCGCCAACTGGTGCTCCCCGCGCCAAAAATCTTTTCAGAAACGACACATCATTCTTGACTTCCTGGCCCGTCCGCAATATCCACGGCGGCAGGCCACCTCTCCCTAACGAGAGGCTTTCTATCTGGAAGGATAGCTTTGATGACGACCCCTGCGACACCGGAATTGCGTCCGGTAAACACCCATTTTTCTTCTGGTCCCTGCTCCAAGCGCCCCGGTTGGTCGCTTGATGCGCTCTCTGATGCGGCCCTCGGGCGCTCGCACCGTGCCAAGGTTGGCAAGAGCAAGCTGAAGCAGGCGATCGATCTCACCCGCGAAATTCTCCAGGTTCCGGCGGACTACCGCATCGGTATCGTGCCTGCCTCCGACACCGGCGCCGTCGAAATGGCGCTCTGGTCGTTGCTTGGGCCCCGTGGCGTCGACATGGTCGCCTGGGAGAGCTTCGGCTCCGGCTGGGTTTCCGACGTCGTCAAGGAGCTGAAGCTCCCCGACACCCGCAAGTTCGTTGCCGATTACGGCAAGCTCGTCGATTTCGACCAGGTCGATTTCGACCGTGACGTCGTCTTCACCTGGAACGGCACCACCTCTGGGGTCCGTGTTCCCAATGCCGACTTCATTCCGGCCGACCGCAAGGGCCTGACGATCTGCGATGCCACATCTGCCGCGTTTGCGCAGGACCTCGATTTCGCCAAGCTCGATGTCGTCACTTTCTCCTGGCAGAAGGTTCTGGGCGGGGAGGGCGCGCATGGCATTCTCATCCTCAGCCCGCGCGCTGTCGAGCGGCTGGAAAGGTATGAACCTTCCTGGCCGCTGCCGAAGATCTTCCGCATGATCAAGGGCGGCAAGATCATCGAAGGCATCTTCCAAGGCGAGACGATCAACACCCCGTCGATGCTGTGCGTCGAGGACTATATCGATGCGCTGAACTGGGCAAAGTCGCTCGGCGGCCTCAAGGCACTGATGGCGCGGGCCGATGCCAATGCGCAGGCTATCGATGACTTCGTTGCGAAGACCGACTGGATTGCCAATCTGGCGGTCGATCCGGAAACGCAGTCAAACACCTCGGTTTGCCTGAAGATCGTCGACAAGGACGTTGCAGCGCTTGATGCTGCCGGTCAGGACGCCTTTGCCAAGGGCATGGTCGCGCTGCTGGAAAAGCAGGGCGTCGCCAATGACATCGGCGCCTACCGCGATGCGCCGTCCGGGTTCCGTATCTGGGCCGGTGCGACGATCGAGACTTCGGATATCAAGGCGCTGATGCCCTGGTTCGACTGGGCATTTGCGACCCAGAAGGCAACGCTGTCTCAGGCAGCGGCCTAACCGGTTAGACCGCGCCAACAGGGCGCGGTCCTCCTCACCAATCAGAATTTTTGACGAAACCAATGGAGGCCTCTCATGGCACCGCGCGTACTCGTATCCGATGAACTGTCGGAAACTGCCGTCCAGATTTTTCGTGATCGCGGCGTAGACGTCGATTTCCAGCCGCAACTTGGCAAGGACAAGGAAAAGCTTGCCGCAATCATCGGTAATTATGATGGTCTTGCGATCCGCTCCGCCACCAAGGCGACGGAAAAGCTGATTGCTGCTGCGACCAACCTCAAGGTCATCGGCCGCGCCGGCATCGGCGTCGACAATGTCGATATCCCGGCTGCCTCGCGCCGCGGCATCATCGTCATGAACACGCCGTTCGGCAACTCGATCACGACGGCCGAACATGCTATCGCGCTGATGTTTGCCGTTGCCCGCCAGCTGCCGCAGGCCGACACGTCGACCCAGGCCGGCAAGTGGGAAAAGTCCAAGTTCATGGGCGTCGAGATCACCGGCAAGACGCTTGGCGTCATCGGTGCCGGCAATATTGGCGGCATCGTCTGCTCGCGTGCCATCGGCCTGAAGATGCATGTGCTCGCCTATGACCCCTTCCTGTCAAAGGAACGGGCCGAGGAAATGGGTGTCACCAAGGTCGAGCTGGATGAGCTGCTCGCCCAGGCCGATTTCATCACCCTGCACGTGCCGATGACCGACAAGACGCGCGGCATCCTCAACCGCGAGGCACTGGCCAAGACCAAGCCCGGTGTGCGCATCATCAACTGCGCCCGTGGTGGCCTGGTTGACGAACATGCACTCGCCGATGCCATCAAGTCCGGCCATGTCGCCGGCGCCGGTTTCGACGTGTTCGAAGTCGAGCCTGCAACGGAAAGCCCGCTGTTCGGCCTGCCGAACGTCGTCTGCACACCGCATCTCGGCGCCTCGACCACGGAAGCGCAGGAGAATGTCGCGCTGCAGGTTGCCGAGCAGATGTCGGATTATCTGGTCAAGGGTGCGGTCTCCAACGCCATCAACATGCCGTCGATCACGGCTGAGGAAGCTCCGCTTCTCAAGCCTTTCATCCGGCTTGCAGACGTGCTCGGCGCCTTCGTTGGTCAGGTGACGGAAAGTGCGATCAAGGAAATCGAGATCCTTTACGATGGATCGACCGCTGGAATGAACACCAAGGCGCTGACGAGTGCTGCCCTTGCCGGTCTCATCCGCAGCCAGGTTTCAGACGTCAACATGGTTTCGGCGCCGGTGATGATCAAGGAAAAGGGCATCATCCTGTCCGAGGTCAAGCGCGACAAGTCGGGCGTCTTTGATGGTTACATCAAGCTGACTGTGACGACCGAGAACCAGACGCGCTCGGTTGCTGGTACCGTCTTTTCCGATGGCAAGCCGCGGTTTATCCAGATCAAGGACATCAATCTGGACGCCGATGTCGGCAATCACATGGTCTACATCACCAATACCGACGTTCCCGGCATGATCGGCTTCATTGGCATGACGCTAGGCGATGCCGGCGTCAACATCGCCAACTTCCAGCTCGGCCGCCACAATGCCGGCGCCGATGCGATTGCGCTGCTCTACGTCGACGGCGCTGTGTCGGAAGACGTGCTCGACAAGCTGCGCGCCAACCCGGCCATCCGGGCTGCAAAACCGCTGGTCTTCAACGTCGATTAATCAGCTGAAAGGTTGATGGCTTCGAAGAATTGAGAGGCAAACGCGCCGGATGCTCTCCGGCGCGTTTGCCGTTGATGAAAGTAATGGAATGAACGCGACAGACCGCTTAGCCGATTGGCGCCCTGCCATTTTGACGGATGTTGACGCCATCTACGGTATCCAGTGCATCGTACATGCCGAATACCCCGAGGCGCGGGAGGTTCTGCTTGAGAGGCTGGAACTGTGCCCTGCGGGATGTTTCGTGCTGGAAAAAGGCGGCGTGGTTTCGGGATATGTGCTCAGCCACCCTTGGCGCCGTCTCTCGCCGCCGCCGATCGATACCAGGCTCGGGGCAATCCCGGCAGGCGCGGATAGCTGGTATCTGCACGATCTGGCCTTGTTGCCGGGCACGCGTGGTTCCGGCGCGGGTGCGAAAGTGGCGACGCTGCTTGCGGAACGCGCCCGCAGGGATGGATACCAAACCCTGGCACTGGTCTCGGTCAACGGATCGCAAGGTTTCTGGGAACGGCAGGGTTTTTCCGTGCACCAGGATGAAACGCTTGCCGCCAAGCTTTCCGGCTATGGCAACGAGGCCGTCTACATGGAGCGCGATCTGGCTGGCGCGGATCGGCGCTAGGATGTTTTCCCGGTGTCTGTCGCCAGGCGCGGGCGCCCTTTTTCCGCCACCGCAATACCACCCAGCACCAGCACGATTGCGACGATATGGAATGTCTGCAGCGCCTCGCCGATCAGGGCGATCGACAGCAACGTGCCGAAGATCGGGATTGTGTTGATGAACAGGCCGGCCCGGTTCGGGCCGATCAGCTCAACCCCGCGCACGTACAGAATCTGCGACACAAGAGAGGGCAGGAGGCCGGCATAGGCGACGATGATCCAGCCTTGCGTATCCGGCCAGATCATCCGGCCGGTGGAGAATTCCCAGACGACCAGCGGAATGCTGCTGACCAGCGCTCCGAAGGCAGAGATCGCGATCAGGCTTTTCCAGTGGATTGCCGGTTTCCAGCGCAGCGCCACCGTATAGCCGGCATAGACCAGCACCGCTGCCATCATCAGCGCGTCACCCTGGTTGAGATCAAGGGAGAGGATTGTCGTCAGATCGCCGTGCGATGCGGTCAGCGCCACGCCGAACAGCGTCAGTGTAAAACCGGCGATCTGCGCCATGGAAAAGGCGGTGCGGAACAGCACATAGTTCATGACGAAGATCACCATCGGAATGCCAGCCTGTTCGATGACGGCATTTATGGCGCTGGTGAACTGCAGAGCCGAATAGAGAAAAGCATTGAAGGCGGTGAAGCCGACGGTGCCGTAGCCAAGCAGGAGCAGCCAGTTCTTGCGGATAACCGGAAAATCGCGGCGCACTTGCGGAGCGGCAAAAATCAAAAGCACGCTGCAGGCAATCACCCAGCGCATTTCCGTCAGCATCATCGGACTGACATGGCCGATCGCCATCTTTCCGGCCACCGTGTTCCCGCCCCAGATCAGGGTGGTGATGCAGAGGATGATGTAAGCTTGCAGATTGACGGGCACGGTATTCCCTAAGGCAAAGCATGACGGCTGCGGCGAGGGCGGTAAAGGACGGGGCTGCTGTATCGGCGTTTGCCGACGCAGCTTTGTCCGTGCATTGAATCAACCCGGACCGCAGAAGGCAAGCCCGCATTTTTGGCCGTTGGCAGTCTTGTCCGCGCAGAGATGTCGTGACAGGTTCGGTTTGAAATCCGGGAGGCGCGTGATGAAGCAGATGCTGGCAGTGCTTATCCTGATGCTAGCCCCAAGCGTGTCCGTGGCTGCGGCCGGTTTCGACTGTGCCAAGGCGTCCACCGTCGACGAGCATATCGTCTGCGACATTCCGCAACTATCGCAATTGGACAGCCTGCTGCAGCCAGCCTATCTGGAGGCGAAAGCGGCATCGCCGGATGAAAACGTGCCACGCATGGCGCGGGATTTTCTGGTGGATCGCCATGCCTGCGGGGACGACCAGGCCTGTCTCCTCAGCACTTATCTCGGGGCGCTTGACGGATTTAATGACCTTGGTGCCACAGTTGAGTTTCCCACGGATATCACCGCCGAAACCATATCCAATGGCCGTGCCAAGGCATCGGAAGCTGTACCCGAAAAGGTTGGCCAATGCGTCCTGACGCAAGTGCTGGAAGTGCATCCCCGCATCGGTGACGATTTCGCCGCCGGGACCGGCGTCGATTTCTCCAATGAAGGATATCAGGTGTCCTATGACCGGGAAGAGGCGCTGATTGCATCAAGGCCGAAGGACGAGGTCGTCATGTGCCTCATCTCAGTTCCACATCATTGCCCAGATGGTGACGACAGGGGCGGGTTTACATGACCACCAACAAAAGGACCGGCGGAACTTGGGCGCTGGCGGACTCGCAGCATATGTGTGGCGGCGCTTAAGGGGCGGGCCCTGTTTGCGCGCTCGCGACGGGTGTACGAAAGGGCATGGATATGCGGCCGATCCGGGCGGTTTTATCAGTATCCCCGGCTAACTTCGTCTTGCGAAACAGCGCGCCAATGCAAAGTTCGGGGGTTAAATGCGGTCTTCACCATGCAAAAACCTCGAATCCCGGCCTAAGCAGGGTCGCTTTCCAAAAAACAAAACAGTATAGATGCGCGGGTTTGAAGACAGCGCATGACTGGCGCCAAGGAAACAGGAAATCTGAAATGACGAATGTCGTGGTGGTCGGATCGCAATGGGGTGACGAAGGCAAGGGCAAGATTGTCGATTGGCTCTCCGAGCGTGCCGACATCGTTGTGCGCTTTCAGGGCGGGCACAATGCCGGCCATACCCTTGTGATCGATGGCACCAGCTACAAGCTGTCGCTCTTGCCTTCCGGCGTCGTGCGCCCGGGCAAGCTCGCGGTCATCGGCAATGGCGTGGTCATCGATCCGCATGCGCTGCTTGCCGAGATCGAGAAGCTCGACAAGCAGGGCGTCACCATTACGCCGGAAAACCTGCGCATCGCCGACAATGCCACGCTGATCCTGTCGCTGCACCGCGAGCTGGACGGCATTCGCGAAGATGCTGCGTCCAACAGCGGCACCAAGATCGGCACGACCCGTCGCGGCATCGGCCCGGCCTACGAAGACAAGGTCGGCCGCCGTGCCATCCGCGTCATGGATCTCGCCGATCTCGACACGCTGCCGGCCAAGATCGATCGTCTGCTCACTCATCACAACGCGCTGCGCCGTGGTCTTGGCGAAGCCGAAGTGAGCCATGAGGCGATCATGACCGAGCTTTCCTCGATCGCCGCTCGCGTTCTGCCGTTCATGGAAACCGTCTGGCTGCTGCTTGACCGCCAGCGCCGCAAGGGTGCGCGTATCCTGTTCGAAGGCGCCCAGGGCACGTTGCTCGACATCGACCACGGCACCTATCCCTTCGTCACTTCGTCCAATACGGTGGCTGGTCAGGCCGCTGCCGGTTCCGGCATGGGCCCTGGGGCGCTCGGCTACATCCTCGGCATCACCAAGGCTTACACGACCCGCGTCGGCGAAGGTCCGTTCCCGACGGAATTGCATGACGAAATCGGCCAGTTCCTCGGCGAAAAGGGCCACGAATTCGGCACCGTGACCGGCCGCAAGCGCCGTTGCGGCTGGTTCGATGCGGCTCTAGTGCGCCAGTCGGTTGCCACAAACGGCATCACCGGCATCGCGCTCACCAAGCTCGATGTGCTCGATGGCCTCGACGAATTGAAGATCTGCGTCGGCTATACGCTGGACGGTGTCGAGATCGATCATCTGCCGGCAAGCCAGGCACAGCAGGCGCAGGCAAAGCCCGTCTACATCACGCTCGAAGGCTGGAAAGAATCGACCGTCGGTGCCCGTAGCTGGGCGCAGCTTCCGGCCCAGGCGATCAAATATGTACGTCAGGTCGAAGAGCTGATCGGCGCGCCGGTGGCGCTGCTTTCCACCAGCCCTGAGCGCGACGACACCATACTTGTGACGGACCCGTTTGAGGACTAGTCTGACGTTGACGACTAGGGAAGAATTTGGCGTAAACAGGCCGATGGTATGAGAAAGTTCTGATGGCGGATTTTGTTGCAGTTATTCGAAGGACCGTCGATGGTCTGTCGGACAATGTTCCCGAAATGCGGGCCAAGGTCTATGACAAGGCACGCGGCGCCGTCCGCCGTCAGCTTGAAAGCATGAAGCCTCGTCCTTCGGACGAGATGATCGAACGCCAGATGGTCAAGCTTGAGGCGGCGATCAGCGAAGTCGAGGGCGATCACGTCGAGGCCTTGCCGCCGCTCGAGGACGAACAGGTTGATTCGCCTCCGGATGTCGTTGACGCCGGTGACGAAATACCTGCCGCTCCGGTTTATGAAGACGAAGCCCCCCAGCCAGCGGAAACTGCTGCTGCCGTCCAGCCGGAGCATGAACCTGCCGTCGAAGACACGCAGCCGGCTGTGGTGGAGCCGGTCGAGCAGTATGAAGAGCCAGCCGCGGCCGTGCCCACAGTGGCCTTTGAACCGGCTGTCGTCGAAGAACACACCTATCATGAGCCTGTGCCGGCCGAGCAACCCGCCGTTGCTGAGCCTGTTGACGTCGCTCATCCTTTCGAAGACCACCCGCAGACAGCGCCGATCTATTCGGCCGAGCCGGTAGAATACCAGCCGGAACCTCATCCGGAACCCGAGTTTTACCGGGAACCGGCACTGCAGTACGAGCCAGAACCAGAACCAGAACCTGTGGATGCGGTTGTCTACGAACCGCCCGCCGTTTCCGATCCGGAGATTGCCGAAACTATTCATCCGGTGCCCGAAGCTGGTGAGGAGCCGGCCGAAGAAAAACCATTGCCGCCGGGACCTTCCGAGTGGGAATTGCCAGAGTGGAACGATCCGGTACCAGCCTCCGCACAGAGCGAGCAGGTGTGGAACAGGCCCGTCAGCACTAAGGCGGTAACCGACGAAATTCCCGATCTGACGGACTACGAGCCGGTCGAAACAGTCAGGCCGTTGCACGATACCGCCGAGGCCAAGGATAAGCCGGCTGCAGTCCCGGCGCAGACATGGGCCTGGGATGACAGCGATCCCTTCGCCGAGACGACAGCGATGGCTGCTGCGGAAACCTCCGAACCGGCGATTTCCGATTGGTCCTGGCCTGTTGAGAAGACATCGGCTGCAGAACCGGCGCAGCAGAAGACCGTCAATGATGGCTGGAACGAAATAGACGAACTTCTGGCCCATGGCAGCGTTGCGGCCGGTGCTGCCACCGCCTCGACCGCGCAGGCGGGCAGAAGCTCTGCCGTATCGCCGCTGGACGACGAGATGGATGTGCCGTCACGGCCGGTTTCCTATCGGGTCGAGCCGAAGCGCTCGCGGTTCAACGCAAAGGCCATCGGGCTGAGCGCGGTTCTTCTGCTTATTCTTGGCGGCGGCGGTTATGCTTATTGGCAAAATCAAACTGCGGTGAATGCATGGATTTCCGGTATGCTTTCGTCGGTGACCGCCAAGGCACCGGGTCAGACGACCCCGGAGGCATCGACACCTGCTGAAGGCAGCAAGGACCAGACGGCGCCAGAAACGAATAATCAGACGCAAACCCCGGCGAATACCGACGTCGCATCGGCCGAAGGCAGCAGCAAGTTCACGCAGCGCCTGCAGCAGGATGGAACCGAGATCGATTCTGGTCCGGCGGCGATACCCGCAGGCGCAAATGCTGCCGAGGAAGGCAAGTCTGTTGCTGCGCAGACGGAGGCCGGCAAACCGGTCGATACGGCGCAGGCGACGGCTACCACGCCTGAAGGTCAGGCGGCGACGGATGCACAGCCCGCTCAGCCGGTCCCTGGACAGCAGACCGCCACCAACCCGGCGACGCAGCAGGTACCCGCCGGAGCGCAGAAGATGTTCCTCTATGAGGAACGGCTGGGCCAGTCCGCACCAACAGCGATCGAAGGAAACGTTGCGTGGTCCGTCAAGGAGGAGTCGCCGGGCGGCGATGCCAAACCTGAGCCGGTCATTCAGGCGCAGATCAACGTTCCCGAACGTGGCCTGACTGCCCTCATGACGATCAAGCGCAATGCGGACTCCTCGCTGCCGGCAAGCCATGTGATCGAATTCGTCTTTTCGCTGCCCGAGAATTTCGAAGGTGGCAGCATCGATAGCGTCCAGCGCGTTTCGATGAAGCGCAACGAGCAGGATCGGGGTGATGCGTTGATCGCGGTTCCGGCCAAGATCACCGAAGATTTCCACATGATCGCGCTCAACGA
This sequence comes from Pararhizobium sp. PWRC1-1, assembly GCF_049897905.1. Taxonomy (NCBI): domain Bacteria; kingdom Pseudomonadati; phylum Pseudomonadota; class Alphaproteobacteria; order Hyphomicrobiales; family Rhizobiaceae; genus Pararhizobium; species Pararhizobium sp. PWRC1-1. The sequence continues at coordinate 138,680 of NZ_JAFCXE010000012.1, forward strand.
CTTCCCCGAAGCCGTGGCAACGAATACCGAACTGCTGCGCGCTCGCGGCTGGATGGATATTCCCTTGACCTATCGCAACGGCCGCCGCGCGCTGTTGACGCTGGAGAAGGGGGCCGCTGGAACAGAGGCCTTCACCAAGGCGATGCAGGCATGGAGCCTGGCAGCAAAGCCTGATCCGGCCGGTCAATAATTCTCGTACAAGCACAAAAAGAAACCCGGCTGGAGCAATCCAACCGGGTTTTTGTTTGTAAAATCAGCGCCGGTGTCAGGCGTCTTCGACGACGCGGAGCGCGTTCTGACGATCCTGGGCTGCCTTGCGGACGGCGTCCTGGACCTTTTCGAAGGCGCGGACCTCGATCTGGCGGACACGCTCGCGGCTGATATTGAACTCGGTCGACAGGTCCTCGAGCGTCACCGGATCTTCCGTCAGGCGGCGGGCCTCGAAAATACGGCGTTCACGGTCGTTCAACACGTTCATTGCGCTCGACAGAAGGCTGCGGCGGTTTTCCAGTTCGTCCTGCTCGATGAGGATGTCTTCCTGGCTCTCATGGTCATCGACGAGCCAATCCTGCCACTGGCCGGATTCGCCTTCACCTGCCTTGATCGGCGCGTTCAGCGAGGCATCTCCGGAGAGGCGCTGGTTCATCGAAATCACTTCGGCTTCCGAAACCTTGAGCGTGGTTGCGATGTGCGCAACCTGATCGGGTTTCAGATCACCCTCGTCGAGTGCCTGGATCTTGCCCTTGAGGCGGCGCAGGTTAAAGAACAGCCGCTTCTGGTTGGCGGTTGTCCCCATTTTTACCAGCGACCACGAACGCAGGATGTATTCCTGGATAGAAGCCTTGATCCACCACATCGCGTATGTCGCCAAACGGAAACCACGTTCAGGATCGAACTTCTTGACAGCCTGCATGAGGCCGACATTGCCTTCGGATACGACTTCACCGATCGGCAGGCCATAGCCGCGATAACCCATGGCGATCTTCGCCACGAGGCGTAGATGGCTGGTTACGAGCTGATGGGCGGCCTTGCGGTCGTCATGCTCCTGATACCGCTTGGCGAGCATGTACTCTTCCTGCGGTTCAAGCATGGGAAATTTGCGGATTTCGTCGAGATAGCGGTTAAGGCCGCCTTCTCCTGCGGTAATGGACGGTAACGTACTGCGGGCCATGATGCACCCCCTTTCGCGTTCCGGCCTCCTGATGGCAGGCCGGGCATGTGGGTCTCTCCGACCCCACATCCTCATAGATAAGTGCGGCGAAAGCATGATTCAAGAACTCCGGTTTCACAGAGATGTGAAGCCAGAGAAGCGCATGCTCCAGTTGGGTTACAGCCTGTAAATTGGGTTCGCCCTCGAAATATCAAGGAGGCACCATTCACATTTCGCAAAAATGCTGGCGTGCGTAGGACACATTGGCGAGGCTTGAGGCAGCAGCTCGTGCAGGCCTCAAAGCCGCGCTTTCCGGACCATAACATTCCGAACAAATCTACTCAATTTAAGATTGCATCTAGCTCTATGATTCTCCAAATCGACGCTTCTGGCAAAGTGGGAGGATGAATATTGTTGAAAATCACAGTCGCGATTCTTGCCTCAATCGCAGGCGCCTTCATTACTTTCGCCTCGGCGCAAGATCCGACCAGCAAGACAATTGGTGTCTATGACGACCGGCCGTTTATTTGTGGTGCGCTGTTTACCGTATTGGTTGAAGCACATTCCGAGGATCGGGATAGAGAGGTTTATAATCATTATAAATCGAGGTTTGACCGGTCGTTTGATAAAGCGAAATCCAATATCAGGAGCGCCGGCGGCGGTGACCACGACGCAGCGTTGAAAATGCAGGAAAATATTGAGTTTCTCGCGAAGTTGCTGGATCAGAAGAAACCTGAAACCGGAGATCTTCTCTCGTCCTGCGAACGCTCTTAAAGCCATTCGTATACGCCAGAAGACTTGAACCCCGCCGGAAGCGGGGTTCTCACATTACAGCCGTCATCAGTGTACAGCGGAACTATCCTGTTCTTCCTCGAACATGACAGCCACATCGCTATTGGCGCTCAAGCGAACGCGATTGTCATCGACGCTGGCAACCAGTTCGAGTGCGATGAAGTGGTGATGGCCTTCGTGGCCGGAGCCGCTGTCCTTCTTGGTCAGCTTGATACGGTCGCCTTCGACGTGATCGACCGTGCCGACATGAAGGCCGTCGGCGCTGATTATTTCGGCATGTTCTCTGATCTGTGTGACATCAATCATCGAGTCTCTCCTTTTGCTGTCCTGCCAAAACGCGTGAGAGCAGGAAAGGATGCATGCCGGCGTCGCTACCAATGTGGAATCTTACTCGTCAAGCCTCTGTGTCCGCATCGTCGGTTCCATCCCGGCGATAACGGCTGTATCCGTCGCCATAGGCCTGGCATCGAGAGAGACCGATGTCTTTCAGCTGCTCATCATTGAGTTCCAGCAATGCCAGCTGGTTGCGCCGCTGCTGCAATGTCCTGCCAAGAAATCTAAGGATCGCGGGCAGATGGGGAAACCGCATTTGGTACGTTACGGGGGCCAGTGCCTTACCTCCGGCACCCGGTGAAACAAGCTTCAATTCGGCGATCAGGGCGTGTTCGTTCGGCACGCGATCACCGATCACATGGGGTTCGTTCTTCATCGATGTTTCTCCGGAAATGCCGGCCCCCTACCGGGCCGGCGTGTCAGGGCAGGGGACCGGTTCCGGTCCTATCCCTTCGATACCTGGGTGGGATGGATTGCAGCGTCGGCCTCGCGTAGCGCCCGCGCACATTCCTGGCAGCAGACCTCGACGGTCTTGCCCCCGATCTTGACGGCGATGCGGCTGGCATCGAGTTCGCAGTCACAGGCGGCGCATGTATTTTCCTGCATGATCATTCTCCGTTCGGTGTGTTTCGACCAGGAGAGAAGACCATTTTCGCCAAGACGGCGCTGTCAGATTCTTTAGCGATATTGTCTGCAGATCAGAAGGAGGAGGATCAGCGCAGGCCAGCGAAGCGCTGGAATTCGGCCGGAGTGCGGCCATAGGCCTGGCGGAATGATGATGAGAAATGGCTGTGGCTCGAAAAGCCGAGATCAAGGCCAAGCCCCGTCAGGTCGTCATAGCTTCCAAGCAGGTCGAGCGCCTTGGCCAGTCTCAGCCGCAGATGATAGCGGTAGAGCGGCGTTCCTTCCACCTGCTGGAAGACCTGGGTGAGGTAAACCGGCGAGACGCCGGCGTCACGGGCGATTTCAGCCAGTGTCCAGCGCCGTGCAAGATCGGAGGAGAGGATAAGCTTGGCCCTGTCCACCAGCTTCTGCCGGCCAAGGCTGGCGGTAGCGGCGCGGGCCGTCCGTTCGCCGACGGCGCGGCGCACCAGCGTCATTGCCAGCGTTTCCGCCTCCAAAGTTTCAGCCGTGCCCCTGAGCAGGGTGTGACGCAGCAGAGCCACGAGTGCCTGTGCGCGGGCGTCTATGCGCAGACGCTGCTTGTTGAAGGCGAACGGGCTTCTCTCCGCCTGGTGAACCTTCGGCACCAGTTCCTCAAGCGCCGTTTCGTGCACGGCCAAGCTCAGGCATGCATCGCCGCCTTCCACCGGGTGGCTGATGCGATAGTCCTCGTCCCGGTTGAAGAACAGGACCTGATTTGCCTCGGCAACGGTATCGTCGCTGCCGACATGACGCAGGAAGACGCCGCGATAGGGAAACACCAGACTGGTCACGCGCGAACATTCCTCGTCGCTCTTGTGCCGGCATTCGCCGGTGCACAGCACGTCGTGGACTGACCATCTCGGTATCGAGAATTTTCCTGGCCGCAAACTGGCTCATGGACGCTCCGTGTGTCGAGGAGCGTTATACGCCTCGAAGGGACGGCCGCCAAGATATCCCCGTCAGCCGCGCAAGGCTTCGACCAGTTCCTTCATATCATCGGGAACCGGCGATTCGAAATGCATGGTCTTGCCGGTGGTCGGGTGCTCGAAGGCCAGCATGAAGGCGTGCAGGGCCTGGCGCGGGAAACGGTTGACGACCGCCTTTGCCGCGTCCGGCAACAGATTGGCCTTCGTCTTGAAGGCGGCGCCGTAATCCGGATCGCCGATCAGCGGATGGCCGATATAGGCCATGTGGACGCGGATCTGGTGGGTGCGGCCGGTTTCGAGGTTGCAGCGGACCATGGCAGCAAGCGCCGTGGAATCCGGCTTTTCGAGATAGCGCTCGACCACCTGATAGTGGGTGATCGCCTCGCGGGCGTCATCGGCGCCCTCCTGCTTGACCGCGCGCTTGATGCGATCTCCAGCGCGGCCGAGCGGCGCATCGATCGTGCCCTTCAGGCCGCGCGGGCGGCCCCAGACGATGGCCATATAGGCGCGCTCCAGCGGGCCGGTGCGGCCGTGGTCGGCAAACTGGTCGGAGAGGTGGCGATGGGCGATATCGTTCTTGGCGACTACCATGACGCCGCTGGTGTCCTTGTCGAGCCGGTGGACGATGCCGGGGCGCTTGACGCCGCCGATACCCGAAAGGCTTGCGCCGCAATGATGGATCAGCGCGTTGACCAGCGTACCGGTCCAGTTGCCAGCGCCCGGATGAACCACAAGGCCCGGCGGCTTGACCAGCACGATCAGGTCGTCGTCCTCATAGAGCACGTCGAGCGGGATGTCCTCGCCCTTCGGCTCCGGGTCTTCCGCTTCGGGCATGCCGATCTCGAAGACGTCGCCGGGCTGCACCTTCTTCTTGGCTTCCTTGACGGTCTTGCCATTGACGGAGACCTCGCCCTGTTCGATCAGGCTCTTGATGCGGTTGCGCGAAAACTCGCCGCCCAGCGCTTCCGTCAGATACGCGTCCATGCGGCCAGTCGCATCCTCATTTGCCGTGAGGACTTTCCTAATCGCCGAGGCTTGTTTAAAGGGGTCGTTCATTCTCGTTCCATTCCGCAGGGTAGGCCAGCCATGTCCAATCAGAAACCAGTCGAACAGGAAGACAAGCCGCTCGATCCGGTGATGGAGAACGTGCGCCGCAAGATGGTCAAGCTGCAGCTGGTCTCGGCCGGTGTCATGTTGGTGATGCTTATGGTCGTGCTTTCAGCGATTGTCTATAAGCTTACGCGTCCGGGCAAGGCCGATGTGGCGCAAAGCGCCTCTGTCGCGGTGCCGGGCGAGGCGCCGCTGACGGCAATCGCTGCGCTGCCTGCCGGCTTCCAAATATCCGACGTTGCTTTGTCGGGCGGACAGATCCTGTTCTATGGGGTGGTTGCCGGTGGAGATCGCAAGGCCATCGTCTTCGATATCGCTGCCGGCCGCATCGTTGCGGATGTTTCCGTCAAGACCAACTGAGAAGGCTTGGCCGTGATCCCGCTGCGCATCGACGACCCGGCTGATCCACGCATCGCCGGCTTCGTCTCGATCAAGGAGCGCGACCTGACGGGCCGGAATGGCCGTTTCATCGCCGAGGGCACCGTCGTCCTGCGCATGCTGGCGGCCGCGCATCGCGCCGGGCGTGGCATCGAAGCTGAAGCCATCCTGCTGCTCGAAAACCGTGTCGATGGTGTCAGCGGCATCCTGGCTGAATTCCCGGCCGATATTCCCGTCTATGTCGCCAGTGCCCCGGTGTTCGATGCCATTGCTGGTTTCAACATGCACCGGGGTGTGCTGGCGCTGGGCAAGCGGCAATCGGCACCCAGTCTGGATGCGCTTGTCAGTAACCTTCCCAGGAAGAGCCTGATTCTGGCCGCCTGCGGCATCTCCAACCATGACAATATGGGCTCGATGTTCCGCAACGCCGCCGCTTTCGGTGTCGATGCCGTCCTGATGGACGAAACCAGTTGTGATCCAATGTATCGCAAGGCGATCCGGGTCTCGGTCGGCTCGGTTCTGAGCGTGCCTTTTGCCCGCGAGGGATCGGTCACGGCGCTGATCGGGCGTCTGCAGGCGGAAGGCTTTGCGATCTGGGGATTGTCGCCGCGCGGCAAAACCGATCTGCACAATATTACATCATCGCCGCGCACCGTGCTTCTTGCCGGAACGGAAGGCGAGGGGCTGCCTGAAGACATCATGGCATCGATCCGGACCGCCCGCATCCGCCAGCGGCCGGGCCTCGACAGCCTGAACGTTGCGACAGCGACAGGCATCGCGCTGCATCAGGTGGCGATGATCAACGGCTTTATCTGACGTCAGAGGTTAGTGATGGTCCGGCGGCAGCATGTCGCGGGCGCGGGCAGCGAGACTTTTGTCCGGACCGTCAGGCTGCGTGGATGCCGCCGAGAGCAGGGCGGGTATCGGCGATCCCTGGCCTTCCTTGGCCGCGGTCAAAACGACCATGGTTGCCGCGATATTGGCAATCTCCTCGCGGATGGCATCGTCGTGCGCTGAAGATGTCGAGTTGATCAGCTGCTCCGAGAGCGCTGCGGCCCGATTGCGGGCATACTCGGCCGGCACGGTCAGATCGATTGCGGCTATAGGCGACATGGTGTTCTGTGCATCGGCGTTGTCCTGTGTTTCGGTGTGTAGCGTGCCGCCTGTTGCCGTATCCGCGGCTGTGGGTTTCTTTTCGCGGCGCACGGGCATGGTCAGGCCGGCGGCTCGCAGGGCCTTCGAGGCATCGCGCAGGTCCGTGCCCGCCTCCCTGACCTTGGCCTTCAAGCGCTCGATCTCACTGGCCCTGCGTTCCAGAAAACTGTCCTTGTCCGCATTGGTGGCCATCTCCCTGGCAAGTTTTGCCTCGAACTGCTTCAGGCGGGTTTCGTCACGGGCAAGCCGGACTTCCAGTTCCCGCGCCTTGGTGCTTTCAGCTTTCAGTTCGTTACGCGTGATCTCGCGTTCGTCCTTCAGGCCGGCAATGCGGCTTTTCAGGTTTTCGGCTTCCGCATCATGGGCAGCCACGTCGATCTTCAGGCTGTCCATATCTCCGGAAAGGTGATCCACCTGTCTGTTCAGGGTTTTGATGTCGATGTTCTTTTTGACATTGTCGCGCTCGACATCGGCAAGCGTCGCCTTCAGCCGCTCAATGTTCTGCTCGAGCTGGCGGGCAGCCGAGCGCAGGTCTGCCGCTTCCACATTCATGTCGGCAAGTTGCGCATGCAGGTCGGCGTTTTCGCCGGCGAGGCGCTGGGTTTCCTTGAGGGTCGAGCCGTTTTGAAGCAAAAGCACGACGTTCTTGTCGCGCTCGCGTTTCAGCATCTGGCTGGTTCGGGCATTTTCGGCCGCGTAGCCGGCGCGGGCCGCGTCTTTCTGGGCTCGAACCTCTTGCGGCGATAGCGGCATTGTTGCCGTCAGCCGGTCCTCGGCAAAGCGGACGATGCGCCTGTGCACGACTGGCGCCACCAGCAGGCCGAGCATAGCCGCGGTGAGAAAACCCAGGGCAAACAGGAGTGCGAATTCAATCACGGGCTGGCCATTTCAGTTCAGAGCACGCGGCGATACGCCATAATCCATGGTTTTCGTTTCATTCGCACTAAAGACGAACGACAATATGACTTCAAGTGTTCGCGAACGCGCATTTTTTCCAGTCACCGCAGTGCCCGGAAAGACTTTCGGAAAACCAGGGGAGAGTTTTGCGTCAGAAGGGGTTCCATGTCGGCTGCTGGGTCAGCTTCAGATAGCCGACATTGATGCCGAGGCGCGCACCAAGGCCGGTGCGGATCGGAACCAGAACGATGTTCTCGTCGGTGAGCACCGTCATGCCGACCCCGGCGACCACATAGGCCGAGCCGGAGACGCCGCCGAAGCGCTTGTAGAGCGAGGGGACGGCTGGCAGGTTGTAAACCAGCATCATCGTCCGGCTGCCCTGGCCACCCCAGTCGAGACCAAGGGATGGCCCCTGCCAGAACACGTTATGCTGGCCGGCATTCTTGGTATAGAGGTCGCCTTCGCCATAGGTCAGGCCAGCCACGAATGCGCCGGATCCTTCCTGGCCGAGAATGTAACCGTTCGGCAAGCCGTATTTGGAAAATGCGTTCTCGACCACCTTGGCAAGTCCGCCAGAGGTGGAGCCGAAGAAGCCGTGACCGGCATCGACGATTTCCTGCATCGTGTATTGTTCGCCGCTGTTGCTCTGCGCGAGCGCTGCCGGCATGAGGCTGAATGCAGCCATCATCGCCACGACTGCGCGCAAGAGTGGGAATTTCACGGCATTGACGATCCGCTGCATGTTCTTCTCCGTAATCTCAGGAGCGCCGCGACGTCATGCGCGGGCCGCTGTCCTGCCCCGTTTCACTCTGTGACGGGGTTCGGGCTGATTGTCAGCAATTTGAACCGATGATCTTAACAATCGGTTTACCAAATGTGGTGTCTTTATGATCTTCGCCCTGAGACTATGCCCGCGCAATGTTCGCGGGCTAGACTAATGGGCAATAGGATCGCGGGAGGCCGCCTGATCTCGCTTGTGAGCCGTCCGACGGCTATTGAGGATACGACCATGGGAAAGAACCCGAACCTGACCTTGACCGGTCCCGATCTCGCAGCGCTTCTGTGCAGCCGTGTTTGCCACGATATCATCTCGCCGGTCGGTGCGATCAACAACGGCCTCGAACTGCTCGACGAGGGCGGGGCGGATGCCGACGCCATGGACCTCATCCGCACCAGCGCGCTCAATGCGTCGGTACGGCTGAAATTCGCCCGCTTGGCTTTCGGCGCTTCCGGCTCGGCCGGCGCCTCGATCGATACCGGTGAAGCGGAAAAGGCGGCCAAGGATTTCGCCTCCGTCGAAAAGAAGACGGAGGTTACCTGGACCGGTCCGCGGGTCATCATCGCCAAGAACCGGGTCAAGCTGCTGCTCAACCTGTTTTTGATCGCTTACGGCGCCATTCCGCGTGGTGGCTCGATCGATGTCATCCTGGAAAATCCGGAATATGACGCGGCATTCAAGCTGATCTGCAAGGGCCGGATGATGCGCGTACCGCCGAAGCTGGTCGAGCTTCTCTCGGGCACGCTCGAAGAAGCCGTCGATGCTCATACGATCCAGCCCTATTACACGGTTCTGCTTGCCGACGAAGCAGGCATGGAGATCGAGGTCAACTCGAACTCGGAAGAAATCGTGTTTTCCGCGAAGATGGTTGCAGCCTGAAGCTGAAGATAAATCCGCTTTTAGTTGCCGCGGTAACTGATTCTTTGCCAAAGCGGCATACGGTTGTTGATAGGGATTAAATTCCCGCCGTAGCGCAGAGAGGGAGCTTGAGATGCAACGCTTGATGATTGCCGATGATTCGGACGTCGTACGCAAGGTCGGGAAGCGCATCCTCTCCGGCCTGAATTTTCTCGTCTCCGAGGCTGCCAACGGTCTCGAAGCGCTGGTGCGTTGCGAAGCGGAACTGCCCAACATCATCATCGTCGACGCGGGCCTTGATGGCGCGCTGGACCTGATTGCCAATATCCGCAACCTGCCGGAGGGCAAGACCGTGCGGATCTATTACTGTGTCGTCGAGGCGGATCTGAAGAAGATGATGGCGGGCAAGCGCGCCGGTGCCGACGATTTCCTCCTGAAGCCGTTCGACCGCAAGATCCTGACCAGCGTTTTCGGCAGCCTGTCGATCGCCGCCTGATCCTTGATCATCCGATATTGTTTCGAACAAGCCGTTGCCTTTCCAGGTGGCGGCTTTTTTGTGCGTCCCTCGTAGGGCGCGCGCTGTACGGTGCGCAAAACCCGGAAACGCAAAAGCCCGCCATCATCGGCGGGCTTTCACGAAACTCTCGGCACGATCAGCCGTGGCGTCCCTGCATTATGCGGGATGCGAAACACCGCCGGCTGGAATGGCCGATGCGGTATCAGGCGCTTTCTGCGAGTTCGCCTTCCGGCTCGCGCAGCACATAGCCGCGGCCCCAGACGGTCTCGATGTAGTTGGCGCCACCGGCAGCATTCGCAAGCTTCTTGCGTAGCTTGCAGATGAACACGTCGATGATCTTCAGTTCCGGTTCGTCCATGCCGCCATAAAGGTGGTTGAGGAACATTTCCTTGGTGAGCGTGGTACCCTTGCGGAGCGAAAGCAGCTCCAGCATCTGGTATTCCTTGCCCGTCAAGTGAACGCGCTGGCCGCCGACTTCAACAGTCTTCGCATCCAGGTTGACGATCAGTTCGCCGGTCGAGATGACCGACTGTGCATGACCCTTGGAACGGCGCACGATCGCATGGATGCGAGCGACCAGTTCGTCCTTGTGGAAAGGCTTGGTCATATAGTCGTCTGCGCCGAAGCCGAGGCCTCGAACCTTATCCTCGATGCCGGCCATGCCGGACAGGATGAGAATAGGTGTCTTGACCTTGGACAGACGCAGCGTTCTCAGAACCTCGTAACCGGACATGTCCGGCAGGTTCAGATCGAGCAAAATGATGTCGTAATCATAGAGCTTGCCGAGATCGACACCCTCTTCACCAAGATCGGTGGTGTAAACGTTAAAACTTTCCGACTTGAGCATCAGTTCGATGCTCTGCGCTGTCGCGCTGTCGTCTTCAATGAGTAGTACCCGCATAATTGTCCCCTTTTCCGCCGCCGAAAGGTCGTTGTGGCCCCCTTACGCGATACGGATCCAGTCGTTGCCTGATTTGGAGGCTGCCAGTAAATGGTTAACAAATTCTGATTCACTCTGGCAAGGTGTATCGAAAATGTTAAATATTTTTTGCAGTCCTCTGATTTTGCATGTGAATCTAGAATGATATCCTTAACGCACAACATTAAGGAAATCGGCTATCTGACTCATCTGACTCAATCTATGCCGAACCTAAAATTTCGTGCCCGGCATTTACTGACCCTTAAATGATCGTCCCTATGATTAACGATGCCCGTAAACGAAAGGTTACCAGCGGTAGGATTTTGTTAAGATCGCTGTAATTATTTTTGTTTCCGACGCCGTAAGGTCGGTTGAACGGGTCAAATCCAGTAACCGGGGTCTCGCATCACGGGAGTATTGCGTATGAAGTCACGTGAGAGCCTTGTTCGCCTGAAGGAATTTCAGGTGAAGGAGAAGCAGCGTCAGTTGAGCCAGCTACAGCTGATGATGTCCGAATTTGAGCGGATGACCAAGGAATTGGAAAATCAGATCACGTTCGAGGAAAAGAAGTCCGGGATCGCCGATCCCACCCATTTCGCCTATCCGACGTTTGCCAAGGCTGCGAGACAGCGGGCAGACAATCTTCAGGTCTCGGTTCGGGAGTTGAAGGTACAGCAGGATGCGGCGGAACTTGCGCTGGAAGAGGTTCAGGCGGAATTCGCCAAGGCCGCAGCGCTCGAAGAACGCGATAGCGGTGCTCGCATGCGCGCTTAGGCGCGCTTGAGGCTTGCCCAAGGCCAAAAGGCCCTTCTCACGGACTTACGTCAAGTCCGTGAGAAGGGCCTTGTGTATTTTTGGACCAGGTTTAATGGCGCTTCTTAAGCTTGGATGGCGTCCTGCCATTCGGGATGACGCTGTGTCTGAGCGCGCATGAAGGGGCAGAGCGGAATGATCTTCCAGCCACCTTTTCGCGCCTGTTCAATCGCATGCGCTGCCAGCGCCTGACCGACGCCTTTGCCGCGCAGCGCGTCGGGAACGGCGGTATGATCGATGATGATCAGATGCGGCGATGACCGGGAATAGGTCATTTCAGCCGTATGACCTTCGACGGCTGTGCTGTAACGGCCATGCGAGCCGGTTTCTTCGCTCACGATATTCATCGCATCTCTCCCATTTGCCGGTCGAACCCGGACCGTTTCCGTTACGTGGTTGGTTCATCGTCGCACATGCGGAGGTCAAGCATCCCGGCATACGATGCCAAGGACCTCGCTGTTCTGCATCATCAAAGGTGATATGTAATCCTGCCCGTGCAATAGAAGACAAGAATCATGCGTCTGATCACACCGCTTTTCCTTGTTCTTTCAGCGTTTTTTCTCGCTCTTGGGCTCGTGCTGCCGCTGGTCCGGTTCGAAAAACTGGTCTTTTTCAACGAAACGCCGTCGCTTCTTGGGATCGTGTCTTCGCTCTGGGACGACGGCAACCCCATGCTGGCCATCGTCGTGGCGCTTTTTTCCGTCGTGTTCCCGCTCGCAAAGCTGGTCGGGATTGCCTTCGAGGCGACAGCGCCGGCGGACGGCAAGGCGGTGGGCGGGGTGGTTGCCCGGCTTTTGCCTATACTCGGCAAATGGTCGATGATGGATGTGATGCTGGTGGCGATCGTGATCTTTGCGGCCAAGACCAGTGGAATGGCCGAGGCTTTCACCCAGCCGGGCCTGTGGTTCTATGCCGGATCAGCGGTGCTGACGGGGCTGCTCCAAATGTGGCTGCGGCCGCACTGAGCGCGGCCGCTTTAACTCTTTTAAATGAAGGATCTGGCTAGTGGCGATATTGCTGGATGCGGGTTGTGCGCAGACCGGCAAGGCCATGGTCGCTGATCGACGATTGCCAGGACAGGAATTCTTCGACGGTCAAGGTATAGCGTTCACAGGCTTCTTCCAGGCTCAGCAGCCCGCCACGCACGGCGGCGACGACTTCTGCCTTTCTGCGGATCACCCAACGGCGCGTATTGGCCGGTGGCAGATCAGCAATTGTCAAAGGGCTGCCATCGGGTCCGATGACATATTTCACGCGGGGTCGTATCATTTCGGTCATTGGACTCTCTACACATACTCAAGACCATATAGGCTCAACTTACCCTGCCACATTTAACATTTGCCTAAGCGAGTGGTAACAATTTGCTAATAATTTTAGAGACTTCCAGCGCGCTCTTCGACCAATTACGGACCGTGCAAGCGACGCCCGGTGCAGCGCAACTGTTCTCCTGAGCGACTCTTTATTGTGAGGCTGCGAAGGTTCGTTCCTGTAATTTCCATGTAATGCATGGGAGCTATGCAAATATAATGCTTCAATTTTCATCAAACTGTTGATAATAACGGCCAGTAATTGAGCATATGCAGCATTTTGTTGCTCTGGAATGCTCTCGATGCGCCATTTTATTTCAAAATACCAACCTTTTCGCTTCGATTGTGTCCCTGGTGGCCTCTCGGAGTTTTGTTGGTGTTGGATCTATCGTGCTGCTGCCGAAAAAATTCCGGAATGAGAATTTTTTGGAGAGCTGGCGCCATCGCCGGCAGGTTGGTGATTAAAAATATGAGAGACCCTGACAAGCTGACCTTGCGAAGCGAGGCTTATGCTGATTTCCTTTCGGGCATGAATAGTTCCGCAGTCCAGACGGAGTATGAAGTGCTCCACCTGATGCGCCAATGCACGGCGCAGTTCGGTTTCAGCCACTTCATGATCGCGCGCATTCCGTTCGGCGAGCAGCAGCGCTTCGCCGAACGTCTCGTTTTGAGCAGTTGGTCGGCAGAGCTTGTGCGGGAATATGACGCCGCCACCGTCTTCCAGGCAAGCGCGCTGATCGAGCGGCTGCGCCATACCAAGCTGCCGATCTTCGGCGCAACAAGATCGCTTCTCAATGCGCAAGGGTCCGCGGCGCGCGACAATGTCGATGCGCTGTTTGCCGGGGAGGCGATGGGCAATACATTTGCCGTAACGCTGCACACAACCCACGGGGAAGCATTTGCTGCCCTGCTTTGCGGGCCGCGCGGTGAACCCGACAGGGCCGAGACGGCCGATCTCTACCTGACCTTGCTGCAATTGTTTGAAACTCTCGAGCGCACCTTTGAAGTCGGCGCCTCGGCGCGTGACAAGCTGTCGACGCGCGAGATCGAATGTCTGCGCTGGGCTGCGGCCGGCAAGAGCAGCGACGAGATCGCCATCATCCTCGGTATTTCCGCTTATACGGTTTCCAGCTACTTCAAGACCGCCACCCGCAAGCTCGATTCCGTCAATCGCATGCAGGCGATCGCCCGCGCGATGCGGATGAAGCTGATCTGAGCGGCGGCAGACCCCTTGCCCTTGTTCAATTCCCCGCGACTTTCTATATAGCGGCCTTGCGGTATGGCCGGTCTGGACCGGGAACCGCATTGCTGCGGCGTTGGCCGTTTGCAGGAAACAGGGTATGGTCGCGCGAAAATGCCGAATAACCCGCCGATGGACCGGAATACCGGATTGGATGCCGTGAACAGTCTCGATTTTGATCGCAAGCCCGAAGATACGCGCGTCGTCGTTGCCATGTCCGGCGGCGTTGACAGTTCCGTCGTGGCCGGCATCCTCAAACGCCAGGGCTACGACGTTCTCGGCATCACCTTGCAGCTCTACGATCACGGCGCAGCCGTCCATCGCGCCGGCTCCTGCTGCGCCGGCCAGGACATCGACGATGCGCGCCGCGTCTGCGAGGTGCTGGGTATTCCGCATTACGTTCTCGATTACGAGCAGCGCTTTCGCGAAACCGTGATCAATCCTTTCGCCGAGAGCTACGTTGCCGGCGAAACCCCGATCCCGTGCGTTGCCTGCAACCAGACCGTCAAATTTGCCGATCTTCTGGCAACCGCGCGCGATCTCGGCGCCGATGCGCTGGCGACCGGCCATTATATCCGCTCCAAGGCGAACCCGCAGTCTGGCGTTCCGGGCCGCCGCGCGCTGTTTCGCCCGACGGATGCCGATCGAGACCAGAGCTATTTCCTGTTCGCCACCACCCAGGAGCAGATCGATTATCTGCGGTTCCCGCTTGGCAATCTGACCAAGGCGGAAACAAGGGCGCTTGCCGAAGACATGGGCCTCGTCGTCGCCAAGAAGGCCGATAGCCAGGACATCTGTTTCGTGCCGCAGGGCAAATATGCCGATATCATCAACAAGCTGAAGCCGAATGCGTCTCTGGCGGGCGATATCGTGCATCTGGATGGCCGCGTGCTCGGCAGCCATGAGGGTATCCTGCATTACACCATCGGCCAGCGCCGCGGCATCGGCGTCGCCACCGGCGAGCCGCTTTATGTGGTGCATCTCGATGCCCGCTCACGCCGGGTCATCGTCGGCCCGAAGGAAGCGCTGGAAACCCGCCGCGTCTATCTGCGTGATATCAACTGGCTGGGCGACGGCGATATTTTCGATGTGGCGGCCGATGGGTTTGCCTGTTTCGCCAAGGTCCGCTCCACCCGCCAGCCGGCACCTGCGATCCTGCGCGCCAATGCAGACGGCGTCTCGGTCGAGCTTCTGGAAGGCGAGGCGGGCGTTGCCCCCGGCCAGGCCTGTGCGCTCTATTCCGGTATCGGTGAAGACGCCCGCGTCTACGGCGGCGGCTTCATCCTGCGCTCCGAACGCGAGGCGGCAGCCGAAGCCGCTCTCAAGGATCTGCTGCAGGGCGTGGTTGCGGCCTGATTAAGGGCAGGGGACTGTCCATCACGCGTCGTGTCCGGCCCTTGTCCACCATCGCTTGAAAAACTTCCGGTTTTTTGAAACGGCTCGGCTTGACACCAGCATGAACCGCACCTTATAAGCCGCCCACTGACGGCGACGACAGCGGCCAAGCGCCCAAGTCACAGTCTGATGGCGGGGTAGCTCAGGTGGTTAGAGCAGCGGAATCATAATCCGCGTGTCGGGGGTTCGAGTCCCTCTCCCGCTACCACTTCTTCCGAACCAATTTTCAATATAATCAGGTAGGCAAAGTCTCCGTTTGGCGTGGAGTTCTTTAACAGTATCTGCGGTCAGCATAAAGCGCCAGCTGGCGCTTAGGCCACGCTGGCAGATGGTAACGTCCATCAATCACGCGTCTTTCAGCGCGCGGTTTTCAGGCCAATGATATCAACCTGGTGGCCTTCCTGCAGAGCCCTGACTTCTTTCAGGCTTTTGTATCGTTTTCCGTCGGAATCGTAGAGGAATGGGAAGTTCTCTTGTAAAATATCATCAATCTCTGAAACGCTATTTTGCCCGATAAGTGCTGGCGTAATCTCGGCGCAAATTCCATCGGCGTGGTTCCGCAGGTATTCCGGGGCGCCTTTCAAGACGTTCAATTCGTATCCTTCGGTGTCCATGAATAGGAAACCCCTCTTTGCCGGGAGGACGTCATCCAATCTGACCAGCGGTACTTCCTCGTGGCCCTTGTGAAAGTCACGTACAAAAGAATGGCGGCCGATACTCGACGGATTGAGGTTGATAATGCCGGTTCCTGCAGTATCTCCGACCGCTTCGCAGCGTAGCTCAATCCGGCTTGTTTCTTTCAGCTGGGCGAGATTGTGTTCCAATAACTCAAAATTCGACCGGACGGGCTCGAAAGCGATAAAATCGCGAAAGCCCATTGCGTGAGCGCTCAGGCAAGAGGTGCCGATATTTGCACCTATGTTCACGAAGAACACATCTCTGGTTGCGTATAGATCAGAGAGGGTTGCGAAGAGAGACGCCTGGAAGCAGCCTTTTTCCAATACCTCTTCGGCGATGCTTTGTCCGCGAGTGTCGAGAAGCATCGGATATTTGCCAAGAAATTGGTATCTAACCTGATTAATGCCCATAGATTGACAAACATCCAAGAATGTACTTGGATTGGATTTGCTCATATGCTCCAATACGCGCTTGAGATACTTATTCCGCCTTCTAGGTCTTAAAAGCGTCATCATCAGATTCATCGTTTGATTCATGTCTTCTCTCAAATTTTTTTTAAGCAGTAACCTGCTTTTCAAACGTCCCAAGCGGGAACTTTCCTCTCTTTCCACATCTCTGATTAAATTGCCATTGCTTTTAATATGGTCTGTTATATAGACTTTCTCTAAAGTAAATCCTGCAAATAACATTGATTCCGCGCGGATTTTGTTTTTTGGGTTCGAATACAACATTGGAAAAACTTCGCATCGATCGATGTTATAGCGTCAAAAAATCGATGTTGGCCGCTGAGAGGAATTCCAATCCGGCAATGCCGCCCGAAAATAGTCAATGACCTTTGCCGTTCCGCCGGGTTCTTCCGACGTGATGATCAGCCGTTTCGATCGCAGCATGGCGTAACGATGCACTATGCGAGTTTGCAGAAGGGGATTTTGTGTGCGGTTGGCCGCCTGGGAGACCCGCCCAACCGCTGGTCTTTCGTGACTACGCAAAGAAAGCCACCGAGAGTACGATTCAACCTCAAATCTGCCCGCCGGCTGCCTGCACAAACCGCACGTATCTTGCCGCCAGGCCTTCCTGCAGCCGGTCCGTGATCAACAGTGACATCTGGAATGCCGACGTAAGATCGGGCGTTTCGCCGATCAATTCGGCGAGATAGACCACTTCGGGATCGTATTGATCCGGTGCATTCGCGACCTCACGCAGAAATGAGCGCAAGGCAATGCGGGCATTGGTCATCTGTGCGTTCTGGCGCTGACCATCGGATAGGGGCATGTTGATCAGGAAGACGTGGGTATCGATGAAGCGGAGCAGGGAGGAGAAGCGCTCGGCGGTATCCGGCAGGCCAGCCTGCCGGTAGAGGCTGCTATTTGCCGCTTCGATGCCCTCAGTGCTGGCCCAACGGCCCAGGTCGTAGCGATAGATCGTCGAAGGATCGTGGAGAAATTTTCCGGCAGCACACAGGGCAAAGCTCAGCGCCCAGTCGCAATAGCCGCCGTGTGTCGGGTGCGCTTCAGCAAAAAGCGAAAACAGGTTCTTGAAAAGCCCCGAGCGATAGAAGCTGTAATAAAGCGCATTATTGCCGGCTGCTTTCTGGTTATATTCCAGTATCCGGCCGCCGGCGTCATCGGCGGTGATTGAAAACCGGTCGGTACGATGCACGCCCATGCCAATGGACCAGATGGACGTTTGCGGGCGAACACCGATAACGTCCTCTGGAAGTGCGGCAAAATCGAATGCCAGCCTGTCATCCAGGCCATAGATTTCGTCGTCATCACCCATCGGCATCACAAAGGGTGTTTCGACCCTGGAAAGCGCATGAGCCATATTCTGCAGGGCGCCGTCGCTGTCCGGAACGACATATGTCAGATAGGGCGAGCTGTTTTCGTAATAGGCCTGCTTTTCCGGGTCACGCGAATTATCGGAAACGATCAACCGGCAGCTCCGCTTCTGCGCATAGATCAAGGCTGTTTCGATCGCGCTGGCTGAGTTGCGCAGGTCGCGATTGCTCGGCATGCAGAGAGTAAGTTGTGTCATCCAGGCTATCCACGAGGGGCTTCTGTCCCGACCGTATAGGCCGCCTCGGGTGTGCGAAGCTTGCGCGCAAGTTGACCCGCATACTGAAATCCAGCTTTGCGCCAGTCACCATCGTTAACACTAGCTGCTGGTTGGTTCTGGAATTATCGATGTCTCTGTCAAAAGCGTTGCAATGCTACAATGCCAAGGATTATGAGGGCGCGTTGCGTCTCCTGTTGCCGAAGCACCGGCAAGCTCTTTCTGCCGAAGAAATATTGCTGGTGGCGCAGTGTTACGCCAAGACAGAGAAATATGCTGATGCGGCAATCTTCTATATAAAGGCGGCCGATCTCGGCGGTCCGAAGGCGGCAATGCTGAAGGCGCTGGCGGCAAACATGCTGCAGCAGGCCGACGATTCCCTTGCCTCCCTGCATACCGCCCGGCTTGCCGCCAAAACCGGCGGGTTCGATGCGAATGCCGAAGAAATCTACCGGCGATATCTGCACGAGTTTTTGTGTCTCGACGAGGCTTTGATGGACGACCAGCGTTTCCTGGATCGCATGAAGGCCGGTGACGAACGTTATCTCGCGGTTGAATTTCCCCAGCGCCATATAGGCTGGTGCGCGGACGAAAGCCTGAATGCGCGGCTGACCAAGGTCAATGGTGCGCTAGGGTTCACGCAGGCTTCACGGTCTGCACGGCGGGCAGTGCCACATACCTTCACCGATAGAATCAGGATCGGGTATCTTTCCGGAGATTTCAGCGATCAGCACGCGACGATGCGCCTGTTGCAAAGCGTAATGCTTCAGCATGACCCGGAGAAATACGACATCACGCTGTTCTGCTATACGCCGGACGAGCTGATCAATATAGATGGCGGATTGCGGGCAACCTATCCGAACCTGATACGGATAGGGCATCTGTCCGATGAAGATGCGGCCGCGCTGATCCGCAGCCGGGGCATCGATATTCTCGTCGATCTCAAGGGGCATACCAAGGGCACCCGCAGCGCTCTGGTCAATCATGGGGCTGCCCCCATCCAGGTGGCCTATCTCGGTTATCCCGGGTCAGGCACCGGCATCGATTGCGATTACATCATCAGCGATGCCGTGGTCACGCCTGAAACCAGCCGGCCTTTCTATCATGAGAAATTCTGCCTGATGCCGGAGAGCTATCAGGCCAATGACAATGTCTACCGGCCGCTGCCTCCCGCCACGCCGCGCAACGCACTTGGCCTTCCGCAGGACCGGATCGTCTTTGCTTCGTTCAACGCCCACCGCAAGATCACTCCGTCAACAGCCGGGCTGTGGGCGGATATCCTGCGGCAGGCAGAGAATAGCGTCCTCTGGATGATGTGCGCGGATAGTTTTACTAGGGGTAATTTTACGCGCTGGATGAGTGCAGAGGGCATTGACGCAGACCGGATCATCTTTGCCGAACCGCTCGCATACCCGGCGCATATTGCGCGATTGCAGGCCGCGGATATCGGGCTGGACACCTTCCCCTACAATGGTCATACGACGACTTCGGACAAGTTGTGGGCAGGTCTGCCAGTGCCCACCTGCAAAGGTACGCATTTTGCCTCCCGCGTTTCCGAGAGCCTGCTGCGCGCGCTCGGCGTCGGCGAGCTGGTGGCGGACACTTCCAAACACTATGTCGAGCTTTGCGTGTCGCTGGCCAAGGATGCTGACAAGCTACGTGCCCTGAAGGACAGGATCGCGGCTCAGCGGGCCGTCGCGCCTTTGTTCGATACGGCGCGCTTCACCCGGCATCTGGAAAGAGCCTACGCTTTGATGGTTGAACGCGCCCGCCAGGGGCTCGAACCGGATCACATTACCGTTCCGGCGCTTTCGTGAAATGAAATGTATTCGTTTTGCCCCAACGCTGGAAGGCGGTTGCTGCCTCCGGTGGACCGGCCATGAATCATTGCGCCCGGAACACTACGCCGGCCTGTGAGGGAGCGGATATCGGCGAAACGTTCAGGAGTGCAGGATCTTTTCGAAGATCGTGGTGGATTCGTTGAGATCGCCGAGTTCGTAGAGACCGGTTTCCTCAACCTGCCGGCAAACAAAGTTCACTCTGGCTTCATCATAGTCGAGCGCCGAAAGCAGGGTTTCCCGCAATCCGATTGCAGTCAGCAATGTTGGTTCGCGAAGAAGATGCCCTTCGCGCCAGTAGCTCATCCGTACAGTAACCGGCATCATTTGGTGATTCTCCTTCCGATGCCAAATTTATCACCAAAGACTCTAGTGTAGTTATTCCTAATATTGGTGATGTACTTCGTGTACGGAAAGCGCCGATGCTATCTTTACCTACCCCTCGCTTAACATCTCCATGCCGCCCGTCAGCCGGTCCATCAGGCTGCGGCGGACGCGGCCGACATCGCGCAATGGCGGTTCACCGAACTGACGGGCATATTCGCGGCTGAACTGCGACTGGCTCTCATAGCCCACCTGATGGCCGGCGGAACCGGCATCCAGCATGTCCTCCAGCATCAGCCGGCGGGCTTCCTGCAGCCGCAGTTGCTTCTGGTACTGCATCGGGCTCATGGCGGTGATCGCCTTGAAATGGTGGTGCAGCGACGAAACGCTCATGCTGACGCGGCTGGCCAGATCCTCGATCTTCAGGGGCAAGGCGTAATGTTCCTTCAGCCAGACGCAGGCGCGGCTGATCTGGTGCGATTGGCTTTCGGTGACTGCCATCTGGCGAAGGCGCCCGCTCTGCGGACCGGTCAGGAGCCTGTAGATGATCTCCTGTTCGATCAGCGGCAGCAGAGCCGGAATGTCGTCCGGCCGGTCCAGAAGCCGGAGCAGCCGGATGGCGGCATCTTCCAGGTCAGGTGTTACCGAACTCACAGCCATGCCACGCGCGCCCGGCGCGGGCGCCCCGGTTTGTACGCCGGCCCGGTCCAACACGCCGGCAATACGCGTGGTGTCGATGCCGAAGGTCACACTCAGATAGGGTTTTTCCTCCGACGCTTCGACGATCTGCGTGGTCACCGGCAGGTCGATCGAGGTCAACAGATAATCGGCGCCGCCATAGCGGTAGATGTCGTCGCCAAGCACCACCTGCTTTGCGCCTTGGGCAATCAGCGCCAGGCTGGGCTTGTAGGAACCACACGATTTCGTCCCGGTTCCTGAGCGCCGGTGAACGCTGACGCCCGGTATAGCCGTTTTATGATCGCCATCTTCCTTGGCGAAACGGGCAATAAGATCAATCAGTTCCTGACTGCGTGGGGTTCGTGAAGCTGTCATAATCGAAAGTCTTTCCAGCTATTTAGATTTTGTCTCGCAAATCGCAAGTTAGTCGCTCTGCGGTTATCTGCAAAACCTTGAAGACACATTTTGCAGGATCGTACAATAATCTTGCAGGATTGCTCTAACGTTCTGCCAACATGATCTGCAAGTATGCTTTCGGGGAGAGGCGATCTGTGCTTCCATCACAATCCCCGCTTCATCAGATAAAGGAGTGACCCATGGCCCTGGCAAGAGGATATGCTGCGACGGATGCGTCAAAGCCGCTGCAGCCCTTCACATTCGAACGGCGCGAACCCCGCGAGGACGACGTCGTCATCAGCATCAAATATTCCGGCATCTGCCATTCGGATATCCACCAGGCCCGCAACGAATGGGGCAATTCGGCATTTCCAATGGTTCCCGGCCACGAGATTGCCGGCATCGTTACGGCGGTCGGCTCAAAGGTATCAAAATTCAAGGTCGGCGACCGGGTCGGCGTCGGCTGCTTCGTCGATAGCTGCACAGCCTGCGCCAGCCGTGATGTCGATCTCGAACAGTACATGCCCGGCCTCGTGGTCACCTATAACGGCGTTGAAGCCGACGGCAAGACCCCGACCCAGGGCGGCTATTCCGATTTCATCGTCGTCAAGGAAGGCTACGTCCTTTCCATTCCGGAAAACCTACCCTTCGAGGCAACCGCGCCGCTGCTTTGCGCCGGTATCACGCTCTATTCGCCGCTGCGCAACTGGGGCGCTGGTCCCGGCAAGAAGATCGCAGTCGTCGGTATGGGCGGTCTTGGTCATATGGGCGTCAAGCTTGCTCATGCCATGGGTGCCGATGTCACGGTTCTCAGCCAGTCCCTGTCGAAGAAGGAAGATGGCCTGAAGCTCGGTGCCGATCACTATTATGCTACCGCCGATGCCGAAACCTTCACGAAACTGGCAGGAACGTTCGACCTCATCCTGTGCACGGTCTCGGCTGAGATCGACTGGAACGCCTATCTCGGCCTGTTGAAGGTCGATGGCACGCTGGTGCTGCTCGGTATTCCGGAAAAGCCGGTGCCGGTGCATGCGTTCTCGCTGGTCCCGTCGCGCCGCTCGATTGCCGGTTCTATGATCGGCTCGATCAAGGAAACCCAGGAAATGCTCGATTTTTGCGGCGAGCATAACATCGTCTCGGAAATCGAACTGATCCGCATGGACCAGGTCAACGAAGCCTATGAGCGCGTCATCAAGAGCGACGTGCGCTACCGCTTCGTCATCGATATGGCGACACTGTAATCCATTAAAACGAAAAGGCCGGCAAATTCCCCTTGCCGGCCTTTTGTCGCGTCCGCCCAATCATTTGACTTCGGTCAAAACTTCGGTGCCGGAGCCGTCCTTGCCGGTAATCGTCCAGGCGCCGTCAAGCGTGCCATTGCCCTTGACCTGGTAGACGATCAGCCCCATGGCGTCTTCGAGCACGTAGGCAGCTGCAAAAGCATCGCCGTTGAGCATGCAGACGCCGGTCGATTTGACGCCGGCGGTTTCCCACTCGATCACGCAGGTGGTTTCGCTGGCGAGCGTGATTTCCGCCGTACCGGAATAGCTCGACCCGTCGAGATTGGTACCTTGAACGGTGTACTTGCCGGCATTGACGGTTTGCGCATTCGCGCCGGAAGCAGCTGCGAGCGCGAGCGCTACGGCGATAATGATCTTCTTCATGGCACCCCTCAAAAATTGGCTCGATGGTCGAGCTGCACTCCCAGCCTATGCGTAATCAATGCCGTTTGAAAAGAACCAAAATTGTGGTGATCGAGGCGAACCTCATCGCCGGCTCAGACGGCTGGATTTGCTGACGAGATCGGATTCTGAGCCGTAGCGGGAAGGGCTGCCCGCGTAAGATCGCCCGCGTCTTCGCTTGGGCTAAGACCGTACCGCCTGATGGACAGCACGCAATGTGGAAAGCAGGCTCCCAGCCATGTCGAGGGGAAGGCAGCTTGGCCCGTCACAAAGCGCCCGGTCGGGATCGGGATGAAACTCGAGGAACACGCCATCGGCACCGGCGGCCACGGCTGCCTTGGCGATGATGGGGACACCCTCGCGGCGTCCGCCCGTCGAGCTGCCGTTGGTGCGGGGATCGGCGCCCGGCAATTGCACGGAATGCGTCGCATCAATCGTGACAGGGACGCCGAGGCGCTGCATTTCGGCGATACCAAGCATGTCGACGATCAGATTGTTATAGCCAAAGGAACTGCCGCGTTCGCACAAGGCGATCTGAAGATCGGGCGCCACCGCCCGCGCTTTGGCAATGATGTTCCTGCAGTCCCAGGGAGCAAGGAACTGGGCCTTCTTGACGTGCAGCAGACCACCCGCGCGGCCTGTGGCAACGGCGGCGGCGACAATCAGATCGGTTTGGCGGCACAGGAATGCCGGAATCTGAGTGAATATCCGTGGCGATCGGCACATCTAAGGTTCGCTTGATTTCCGCAAGCATGGCCAGCCCATCTTTCAATCCCGGACCGCGATAGCTGGCGTTCGAGGACCGGTTGGCCTTGTCGAAGCTGGCCTTGAACACGAAAGGCAAGCCGAGATCGGCTGTGACGGCCTTCAGGTGCCGGCCCACGTCAAGTGCCAGCTCAAGATTTTCCAGGACATTCAAGCCTGCGATAACGGCTAGCGGCTGGCCCCCGCCAAACGACATGTTCCAGTGTTTCAGGTGCGCTACGGCCATTGTCGACTTTCCCTTGCAAGACGCAACTGTGCGCCCGCTACCATCCAGGTTGGAGCGAGAATCAGACCTCTGATCGTCGCAAGTGCGCACAATATGGAATTTGGTCAGGGCTGCAACTCAGCGCTGTTACGCTTGTGGCTCCGGTTGTCACCGGTTGCTGAGTGTGGAAACAGACGATCCTCAGCCCAGCGGCAGCGGTCCGTCGTTCTTGATTTCTTCCATCACCGCATAGGTCCGCGTTTCCTTGACGCCGGGCAGGGTCCAGAGCACCTGGCCGAGGAAGTTGCGATAGGCGTTCATGTCCTCGAAGCGGGTTTTGACGAGATAATCGAAGCCACCGGCGACCATATGGCATTCGAGTACCGACGGCGCCTGTTTGACGGCGATGGCGAACTTGTCGAACACTTCGGGCGTCGTTTTGTCGAGCATCACCTCGATGAAGACGAGAAGCCCGAAACCGAGCTTGTGCGGATCAAGCCGCGCGCCAAAGCCCGAGACATAGCCTTCCTTCAGCAAGCGGCGCAGCCGCTCGCTGGTGGCAGTCGGAGAAAGCCCGATGCGGTCGGCCAGTTCCAGATTGGTGATCCGGCCGTCCGCCTGCAGGATGTTGAGGATCCGCCGGTCGATTTTGTCTATCTCATGCATCGGATTCTCTACCCTTTCAGCGCTTGCGGCAGCTTAAGCCGCCAGCCGCGTTTCGGCGAGCTTCACCCAGTAGGAGATGCCGTGCGGGATCGCCTCGTCATTGAAGTCGTAGGCCGGATTGTGCAGGCCGGCCGTGTCGCCATTGCCGATGAAGATGAAGGCGCCCGGACGGGCCAGCAGCATGTAGGAAAAATCCTCGCCGCCCATCATCGGATCAAGATCGCCCGATACTTGGTTTTCGCCGGCGATGATTGCCGCAGCCGAAAGGGCATGGCCGGTTTCCTCGCGATGATTGACCGTGACCGGATAGTTGCGGGCGTAGGAAACCTTGATCTTGGCACCATAGGCGGCACCCAGGCCTTCGCAAATCTGCTTGATACGCTGTTCGGCGAGATCGCGCACTTCCGGCATCAGCGTGCGCACCGTGCCGCCGAGCAGGGCCTGTTCCGGAATGATGTTATGGGCAAAGCCGGCATTGAATTTGGTCACCGAAACGACCACCGAAAACAACGGATCGACCGAGCGGGAGGCGATGGTCTGCAGCGCGTTGACGATCTGCGAGCCGATGACGATCGGGTCGATCGTCTTGTGCGGCTGGGCGGCGTGGCCGCCGCGGCCATCGATGGTGATGGTGAATTCATCGGTCGAGGCCATGATCGGGCCGACGCGGCTGCCGAACTGGCCAACCGGCATGCCCGGCATATTGTGCATGCCGTAGACTTCCTCGATGGCGAAACGCTCCATCATGCCGTCCTTGACCATTTCGTGGCCACCGGCGCCGCCTTCTTCTGCGGGCTGGAAGATCACCGCAACGGCGCCTTTGAAATTGCGTGTCTCGGCGAGATATTTTGCAGCACCCAGAAGCATGGCGGTGTGGCCGTCATGGCCGCAGGCGTGCATCTTGCCTGATGTCGTCGAGGCCCAGGGCTTGCCGCTGGTTTCGGTCATCGGCAGGGCATCCATATCGGCGCGCATGCCGATGGTGCGGCCTTCGCCGAGATTGCCCTTGATCAGGCCGACAACACCGGTGCGGCCAAGACCCGTGACGATTTCGTCAACGCCGAATTCCTTCAGCTTATTTTCGACGAAAGCTGCCGTATTTTCGACGGCAAACAGCAGTTCCGGTTTCGTATGGAGGTGGCGACGCCATTCCGTGACTTCGGTCTGGAGCTCTGCTGCGCGGTTCAGAATAGGCATTTTGTCTTCCTGTGGATCCATTGCGGGCATGGGATACGAGAAATTTGGCATCGGCGCAAAAGAATGGTCTTTGCCATCTCCTCGCCATATAGGTTAAATAGCCGGACGATACGAGGCAATTCCCGAAATTTCGAGGTTTGACGTGGTGACAACTGGAATTCGCAAGAGTGGCGCGTTGAAGCTATTCGCAGTCCTGACTGGCGCCTGCGCGTCGCTGCTTTCGGCGACCTTGCCGAGTGCGGCCAATCCGCAGCTGGTTGTCGATGTCAGCTCGCTGAAGGTCTATGAGCAGCGGGAAATCTATCAGAAATGGTATCCGGCCTCCCTGACCAAGCTGATGACGGCCTACACGACCTTCCGGGCGCTGAAATCCGGCCAGCTGACGCTGGAAACACCGGTGGTGATGAGCAAGAACGCCGCCGGCGAACCGCCGAGCAAGATGTTCTACAAGCCCGGGCAGGCCGTCACGCTCGACAGTGCATTGAAGATGATGCTGATCAAATCGGCCAACGACATTGCCGTTGCGATCGGCGAGACCGTGGCTGGCTCCGAGCCCGCCTTCATCAACCAGATGAATTCCGAGGCGCGGCGCATCGGCATGACATCCTCGCATTTCGTCAATCCGAACGGGCTGCCTGCGCCGGGTCAATATACGACCGCCCGCGATCTCGCCGTTCTGGCGATCACGATCAAGCGCGAGTTTCCGCAATATGCAGCCTATTTTGCCTATGAAGGCTTCACCACGGGCAAGAAAAACTATCCCAACTTCAATATGCTGATCGGCCGTTTCGATGGTGCCGACGGCATGAAGACCGGCTTTATCTGCGCTTCGGGCTTCAATCAGGTTTCATCTGCGACACGCAACGGGCGTGCCGTCGTTTCCGTCGTGCTTGGCGCCGACAGCCTTGGCGGCCGGGCGGACGAATCTGCGCGCTTGCTGCAGCTCGGTCTGACGTCGAGCGGCGCCGGCAAGCCCGGACTTGGCCAGATTGCGCCCTATGGCGAGAGCCGCGACATGGTCGCCGATGTCAGCAAGGAAATCTGCAATCCGAAGGCCGCCAAGGTGCGCTCGGAAAACCGTGATGAAGGTGGCCGGCAGAAATTGCTGTCGCCCTATATTCACGAGATCAACCGCCCGCTGAACCTTGTCGCCGCCGGGCTTATCCCGGGCACCGAAAAGGTGGCCGATGCCAAGGGCAGGGACCAGACGGAGACCGCGCAGGGCGATGTCGCCAATGTGCCGATCCCGGTTCCTCGCCCCGTTTTCTAAAGTTTCCGCATACTGATTGGATAAATCCATGAGCCTTCTGCTGAACGCCGTGCCGGTGTCGATCCTCACCGGTTTTCTCGGCGCGGGAAAGACCTCGCTGCTCAACCGGCTGCTGAAGGATCCCGATCTCACCGACACCGCCGTGATTATCAACGAGTTCGGCGACGTCTCGCTCGATCATCTGCTGGTCGAGGCATCGAGCGACGGGATCATCGAGCTGTCCGACGGTTGCCTCTGCTGCACAGTGCGCGGCGAACTGGTCGATACGCTGGCCGATCTGATGGACCGGATGCAGACCGGCAAGATCAAGCCGTTGAAGCGCGTGGTCATCGAGACCACCGGCCTTGCCGATCCGGCGCCGGTGCTGCAGTCGGTGATGGGAAATCCCGTCATCGCCCAGAGCTACCGGCTCGATGGCGTCGTCACCGTCGTCGATGCGGCCAACGGTCTATCGACGCTCGACAATCACGAAGAAGCGGTCAAGCAGGTGGCGATGGCCGACCGGCTGGTGATCAGCAAGATGTCGCTGGCGACGCCGGATGTGGTGATCTCGCTGAAAGCGCGGCTTAGGGCGCTCAATCCGCGCGCACCGATGATCGATGGCGATCTGCCCGAGGCTGGCAAGGCGGAACTTTTCCATTGCGGGCTCTACGATCCGGCAACAAAGATCGCCGATGTCGGCCGCTGGCTGCAGGATGAAGCGGCGGCGGACCATGATCATCACCACGATCATGCCCATGGTCACGACGACCACCATGATCATGAGCATTGCGGTCACGAAAATTGTGGCCATGACCATCACCACCATCACCACCATCATCATAACGAAAACCGGCATGGTGCCGATATCCGCTCGTTCAGCCTCGTCCACGACCGGCCAATCGATCCGATGGCGCTGGAAATGTTCGTCGATCTGCTGCGCTCCGCCCATGGCGAAAAGCTGCTGCGGATGAAGGCCATCGTCTCGATGTCCGACAATCCGGACCGGCCGCTGATCCTGCACGGCGTGCAGACCGTGTTCCATACGCCGCAGCGCATGGCTGCATGGCCGGACCCGTCCGACCGGCGCACCCGCATGGTGCTGATCACCAAGGATCTGCCGGAAGCGTTCGTGCGCGATCTTTTCGACGCCTTTACCGGCAAGCCGCGCATCGACCGGCCGGACCGGCAGGCGCTGGAGGACAACCCGCTGGCGGTTCCGGGGCAGCGGATGTAACCAATCGGCAAGGGGCCGGCATGTTTCCCGAGGCGAGCGAAGTCATCGGCAACATGCGGGCGCCAGCCTATCCTTCCAGCCGTCCCGGCGGCTGGAGTATCAGCGCCTCGCTCGGCTTCCATCTGCTCATCGGGCTTGCCCTGCTTCTGGCCGTGACGCCACGCCGGCAGGTCCCGTCATCGGAAGACAGCGTCAGCGTTGATGTTCTGACACCGCAACAGTTTGAAGCTGCCAACAGCCCACCGGCCGCTGCGGTGCAAACCCAGGCTCAACCGCCGCAGTTCCAGCCCCAATCCCAGCCCCGGTCCATGAGCGATGCTGCATCCGAGCCACAAACAGATAGTCCGGTTCCGGACTTTGCCAAACTGCCAACGGACCGGCCACGTCCTCAAGCAAGCGTCATGGTTCAGGCGACACATCTCCGGTCGGCGAAGGTCCTGGCGGATCCGCGCAGCACCAAGGCGCGCAAGACGCTGGGCCAGCTGGCGCCCTCCGAGCGCATCGTCCAGCTTTGCAATATCGAGGCGATGGAGCAGGTCCATCTCTGGAAAGCCGCATTGAAGCCGGATTTTCTGGTCGCCTATGCTATGGCCGATACCGAACTTTCCGGACAAGAGCTCAGGGCCGATGGCGGTGCGTTTCGAAGCAAGCGTCGCTGGTACACGATCGGTTTCACCTGCGAGGTCACGCCCGACCTGAGGCAGGTCGTATCATTTGCCTTCGCGGTTGGCAGCGAGATTCCGAAAAGCGACTGGGCCGATCACAATCTGTTGGCGGATGATGGTCCGGCGGACTAGACGAGCAGCGGATCAGCTGCTGCAGGCAGCGGCCCGGGCAAGAAAGAAGGCCTTTTCACGGGCGTTGCGGGTGAGGTCTGCCGCGCGATCGAATTCAACCTTGGCTTCCGCCAGCCGCCCGGCGCGGAACAGGAAATCTCCTCTTGCGGCGGGCAGGGGCACATAGTTCTGCAGCCCGGCGGCCGGATCGATCTCGTCAAGGCGTGCGAGACCGGTTTCAGGCCCGAAGGCCATGCTGTGGGCCACCGCCCGGTTGAGATCAACCACCGGCGATGGCATCACCCCGCGCAGCGTATCGTAGAGCCCAGCGATCTTCTGCCAGTCGGTGTCTTCCGCCTTGCGGGCGCGTGCATGACAGGCCGCCAGCGCAGCCTGCAGGGCATAAGGCCCATTGGCGCCGCCAAGCGTTTCCACGCGCTGCAGGGCGGCAAGTCCGCGACGGATCAGCAGCTGGTCCCAGTGGGCGCGGTTCTGTTCGGTCAAAAGGATAGGCGAGCCGTCCGGGGCAACGCGGGCGGCGAGACGCGAGGCTTGAATTTCCATCAGCGACAGCAGGCCCAGCACTTCCGGCTCTTCTGGGAGCAGGCCAGCAAGAATGCGACCCAAGCGCTGGGCTTCAGAGCACAGGGCAGGGCGGATCAGGTCCTCGCCGGCGGTGGCCGCATAACCCTCGTTGAAGATCAGGTAGATTACCTCAAGCACCGAGGCGAGCCGTTCCCTGCGTTCAGTTCCGCGCGGCACGGCATAGGTCAGGCCGGCATTGCCGATCGTCTTCTTGGCCCGGACGATCCGTTGGGCGATGGCCGCTTCATTGGAGAGAAAGGCCCGGGCAATTTCATCCGTCGTCAATCCGCCGATCAGCCGCAGGGTGAGTGCTGCGCGCGCTTCTGCCGACAGGACGGGATGGCAGGCGGCGAAGACGAGGCCAAGCAGTTCGTCGCCGAGATCGTCATCCAGTGCAGCTTCCAGATCCTCGGCGCTCGTATCCTGTTCGTCTTCAAGGTCGCGGCCGATTTCGGCATGTTTGCGCACCAGCATCTTCTTGCGGCGAAAACCATCGATGGCGCGGCGTTTGGCGGCGGCCATCAGCCACGCTCCCGGATTTTTCGGCACGCCGGTCTTCGGCCATTCGGACAGGGCGGTCACAAGAGCGTCCTGCGCCAGCTCTTCGGCAAGACTCACGTCCCTGACCATACGGGCCAGGCCGCCGATGAGCCGGGCCTGTTCGATCCGGAAAACTGTTTCAATCGCCTGGTGTGTTTCGTTAGCCGCCATGCTTCCGGATTAAGCGAGCAGCAGCGGCTGCGTCAAGCCGCTGTGGCGGCTTGACTGTGGTGGCAATATCAGCGCTTGGCTGCCTTTTCGCGCAGCCGTTCTTCCTGCTCGGCCAGTTCAGGCGTCAACGCCTCGCCGAAATCGGCTGCCTCGAACACCCGGCGGATTTCCAGCTCGCTTGGTCCAAGCATCGGATTGGGGCAGCGCTTGGCCCATTCGACGGCTTCGGCCATGTCCTTGACTTCCCAGAGCCAGAACCCGGCGATCAGCTCGCGGGTTTCGGCAAAAGGGCCGTCGATAACGGTGCGGCTTGGCCCGTCGAAGGCGATCCGCTTGCCTTTGGACGAAGGGTGCAGTCCTTCGCCGGCCATCATGATGCCGGCATTGACCAGCTCTTCGTTGTATTTGCCCATGGCTTCCAGAAGCTCGGTCGTCGGCATGATGCCGTCTTCGCTATCCTTCGTCGCCTTGACGATCACCATCACACGCATTGTCTTCTCCTCTGATTGATGGACGCCGGAGTGGCCTTCCTGATCATACGACGAACGAACCTCGGCGCGATCGACATCGTTCCGGAATTTCTTTCAGATTTTTTTAGACAAGGATGGGCGAGCCGAACAGAGGCCATAGTGAAGACCGACGAGCGGCAATAAAGCGACTGGGCGCTACGCCTTCTTGCGGATGACGAAGCGGTGTCCGCCAGCCAGAACCTCGGATTGCTCCAGACTGTGGCCGTCTTCATGGCAGAAATGTGGAATGTCGATGATGGCGAGGGGGTCCGTCGTCTCCACCGTGATCAGCGTGCCCGGCGCAAGGGTCAGCATGCGCTTGCGGGTTCTTAAAACCGGCAAGGGGCATTTCAGCCCCTTGAGGTCATAGACCAGGCCGTCGAGCATCAATTGCCCCAGATTTTCCAAAACGGCCGCTTCTTCGGCTGCTGTTCGGCAACGGCCTGCTCGGCCATCGGTGCTGCCTCGGTGGTGGCCGCTGTCTGTGCGGTTGCGTCAGCCGGTTTTTTCGCTGTCGCAGTGGTCACCGGCTCCGGCGTTGCGATAGCTGGCGAGTGCTGCACGGCCTGCTTCTGGTTGAGCGGCTGCTGTTGAGCCGCCTCGACCGGGGCTACGGTTGCCGGCTCAAGTTGCTGCGCATCTGCACTGTTCTTGGAGAACAGGCTGCCCCAGAAGCCTTTGCGGGCAGCACCTGGCTGTTCGATAGCGGCCTGCTGTACCGGCTTGGGCAAGGGGTTTTCCACAGGCACCGGCACGCTCTTGCCGTTGCGGGTGGATTTGTCCAGCTCGGCCTTCTGGATCTCGATCGCCTTCTTGGCTTCTTCCAGCTCGGCGCGGCGGGCTTCCTGCTTTTCGAGATCGGCGACCTTCATCAGCTTGCCGGCGTCGAGCGAGGTGCCGGTCGGCGCGTAAGCCAGTTCCTTGCCCACGCGCAGCTTAGCGACGATCGCCTTGCGTTCCGCTTCGGTCGGCTCGTACCAGACCAGACCGTCGAGCTTCTTCGTCGCCTTGGCGTAGTCGTCATTGTATTTTTTGTTAAAGGCCGCGAGGGCGCCCTGCATCGCCGCCGGTGTCGACATGGCCGGGCATTGACCGGTTGGGCTGAATTTGCCGTCCGTCTGCTGGTTGAAGACGTATTTCTTCTCGCAGATATTCACTTCCGGCGGCCGCTTGGTGATCTCGAACTGGTCGTAGCCCGGCTTCAGCATGTTCCAGAATTCGATGTTCGGGCTGTTGCGGTGACGCGCCATGTTTTCGGCGGTCATGCGGAAGGGCAGGGCCTGCAGCTGGATCGCCTGCTGTCCGCCTTTGTAGGCGTCCCGCGACAGCGCAAAGATTTCCTGCATCTGCTCGTCGGTCATCGAATAGCAGCCGGACGACGAACAGGCGCCGTGGATCATCAGATTGGTGCCGAAACGGCCGTTGGCCTGATCGAAGCGGTTGGGGAAGCCGGTGTTGATGGCGAGATAATAGCTGGAATTCGGGTTCATCTGGCCCGGCGAGATCGGGTAGAACCCTTCCGGCGCCTGCCGGTCGCCTTCCTTCACCTTGGGGCCGAGCTTGCCCGACCAGGCGCAGATCTTGTACTGGCGCAGCATTTCGAAACGGTTGGACGAATTGGCCTTCCAGACTTCGAGAACGCCTTCCTCCTTGAAGATGCGCAGCATGATCGGCGAATCCTTCGCCATGCTCATCGCCTGCATCTTCTGGACGATTTTTCCGGAGAGCTGGTAATTGACCTTGCTGGAGACTTTCTTGAGGTCGACATCGACGGTGTCCATCGCCTCATTGGCGGTGCAGCTCGCAAGGAGCGCGGCGATGGCAGCGGTGGCAACAAGATGTGTCAAACGCATCGGCAAAGGTCCATCAAGAAAACTGTCGAACGTGGCGTTCCCGTGCAGGCGGTCCACAGGGAATCAATATGCCCTTATACTTCACAAAATATTAACCTTACAAAACCGCCTTGCCGCAAGCGTTCCAGAGCGCACGAATATGGCCAAGGTTGGACCGTGCGCTCCATTTTCACTGTGAACCCGTTCGAAGCCAGCAAATATAGTTAAAGCTGGCGGCCGATCGCCAGGTATTTCTGGCGGCGGTCGGAGCGCAGTTCATCGCCCGTGCGGCCCGAAAGCTCCTTCAGCGCGTCGGCGATGACCGTGCCGGTCTTCTCGATCACGGCGTTCGGATCGCGATGGGCGCCGCCGACCGGTTCGCCGATGATGCCATCGATGATCCCCAGCGACTTCAGGTCTTCGGCGGTGATCTTCATGTTGGTCGCCGCCTCCTTGGCACGCGTCGAGTCGCGCCAGAGGATGGAGGCTGCACCTTCCGGCGAGATCACGCTGTAGATCGAGTGCTCGAGCATATAGACGCGGCTGCCGGTAGCAATCGCGATGGCGCCGCCGGAACCGCCTTCGCCGATGACGACGGAGACGATCGGAACGCGCATGTTAAGGCACATTTCCGTCGAGCGGGCGATGGCTTCGGCCTGGCCGCGCTCTTCGGCGCCGATGCCGGGATAGGCGCCGGCGGTATCGATCAGGGTAATCAGCGGCAGGCCGAAACGATCAGCCATTTCCATGACGCGGATTGCCTTGCGATAGCCTTCCGGACGGGCGCTGCCAAAGTTGTGCTTGATGCGCGACTTGGTGTCGTTGCCCTTTTCCTGGCCGATGACGGCGACAGGCGTGCCGCGGAAACGCGCCAGACCGGCCTGGATAGCCTCGTCATTGGCAAACTTGCGGTCGCCGGCCAGCGGCGTGAATTCGGTGAACAGGTTGGCAGCATACTCCTGGAAGTGCGGGCGCTGCGGGTGGCGCGCGACCTGCGTCTTCTGCCAGGGGTTCAGCTTGGAATAGATTTCGGCCATCGCCTCGCGGGCGCGCACTTCAAGGCGCTCCACCTCGTCGGCGGTGTCGATGCTCTCGTCCTCGCTGGCAATCTTCTTCAGCTCGTGAATCTTGCCTTCGAGATCGGAGATTGGTTTTTCGAAATCGAGATAATTGTGCATGTGATGCGTTTCCGATCATATTGCGCCCAGTGGCCACGGGTATGACGTTTCAGCCGTCCCGGCCAAGTGTTCTGGCGCTCCTAATCCTGTTTTTTCGCCTGTTTGGCAAGAGGGTGATGGTTCTGGACCAGCTGATGCAGCCGTTCTTCCAGCACATGGGTATAGATTTGTGTCGTTGAAATGTCCGAATGTCCGAGAAGTTCCTGCACGGCACGAAGGTCGGCGCCGTTGGCCAGAAGGTGGCTGGCAAAGGCATGGCGCAGCACATGCGGCGAGATCGCCGCAACCCGGATGCCGGCGCGGGCGGCGAGATCCTTGAGGTCGCGGGCAAAAACCTGGCGCGGCAGGTAGCCTGCATTGCCTGAGGAAGGGAACAGCCACGGGCTTTCAGGTGGCGGGGTTTTCTGTGCTGCAGTGTCGCTTGCCATCGCTGCACCATAGGCCTGCATCGCCCGGATCGCCGAATGCGACAAGGGCACCATGCGTTCCTTGTTGCCCTTGCCGCGAACAACGAGAAAGCGGCCGTTCTGCGCCAGTACCGAGGCCGGCAGCGAGACAAGCTCGCTCACCCGCATGCCGCTGGCGTAAAGCAGCTCGATCAGCGCATGCATGCGCAGCCGGGCCACCGTATCCTCTCCGCTTTTCGCCGCCTCCTGTTCTGCCTGCCCAATCAGCTTCGAAACGTCGTCGATGCTCAGCACCTTCGGCAGCGAGCGGCCTTTCTTCGGCGCATCGAGAACGCCGGTCGGGTCGTCGGTGCGCAAACCTTCGGCATAGAGGAACTTGTAGAACTGCCGCAGCGCCGACAGCCGGCGTGCCTGAGACGAGGCCTTGAAGCCCTGCTGCGCCAGATGCGAAAGATAGGCGCGCAGGTCGTCCGAGGAGGCCTCGGTCGGCTTGACGCCGCGCTGCTTGAGGAAGGAATAGGCGTCTTCGAGATCGTGCTCATAGGAAACCAGCGTGTTGTTGGCAGCACCGCGTTCGGCACTCATCATCTCCAGGAAGGATTCCATATGGGCGGCGGAGAGATCGATCATTGCGGTTTGTTGACCCGCTCTGAGGGGATGCGGATCGTCACGTCGCGCTCCACCGGATTGACGAAGGTCACCAGCGCCACCATCGTTCCATAGATCACGCCGGCGATCAGGGCGCAGATGAACAGGAACCGGAACAGGGTGGGCATTTTCAACTCCTAGGGTCAGGGGTCTATATGACCATGCCTGTTTGCAAGTGCAAGAACCGCTGTATCGCACGGGATTCCGGTTGCCTTGTATGCCGTGAAGTCTTGACGCTTCCGGCTGATTTGTCGATACCGGAACGGAACGGGGAAATTGAAACTGCATGAGCGACGTGATTGAACCGGTTTCCGAAGCGCTGATCGGGCGAGCGAAGGCCGCGCTCGGGCGACGAAACCTGGTCTTTGTCGGTCTGATGGGGGCCGGAAAATCGGCGATCGGCCGGATGACGGCATCGGCGCTCGGCATTCCCTTTGTCGATTCCGATCATGAGATCGAGCGCGTGTCGCGCATGACGATCAGCGAGCTTTTTGCAGCTTACGGTGAAGACGAGTTTCGCGCGCTTGAGGCTCGCGTCATCAAGCGGCTGCTCAACACCGGCCCGCGCATCGTCTCCACCGGCGGCGGCGCCTATATCAATGAGCGCACCCGCAAGCATATCAAGCGCCATGGCCTGTCCGTCTGGCTGAATGCCGAACTCGACGTGCTGTGGGAGCGTGTCAACAAGCGTGACAGCCGTCCGCTGCTGAAAACCGAAAACCCCAAGCAGACGCTCGAAAACCTCATGCACGCCCGTTATCCGATCTATGCGCAGGCGGACCTGACGGTGCTATCGCGCGATGTCAAGAAAGAGGTGATGGTGGAAGAGGTTCTCGCCGCTCTCGCCAGTCTCCCGAAGAAGTGAAGCCATGACCATAGCCAACCTCTCTGCCGCCCGTAAAACCGTTCGCGTCAATCTGGGCGATCGTTCCTACGATATCCTCATCGGTCCTGGCCTGATCGCCACGGCTGCAGACGAGATCGCTGGGCGGCTGAAGGGTCGCCGCATGGCTGTCGTCACCGACGAGCATGTCGCGCCGCTCTATCTTGAGCCGCTGATGGAAAGCCTGAAGGCGAAGGGCATCACGGCCGTGTCGCTGGTTCTGCCGGCCGGTGAAAAGACCAAGAGCTTCGAACACCTGATCCCCGTCTGTGAGGCTATCCTCGGTGCCCGCATCGAGCGCAACGATGCAGTCATCGCGCTCGGCGGCGGCGTCATCGGCGATCTCACCGGTTTTGCAGCGGGCATTGCCCGGCGCGGATCGCGGTTCATCCAGATCCCGACCTCGCTCTTGGCGCAGGTGGATTCATCCGTTGGCGGCAAGACCGGTATCAACTCGCCGCACGGTAAGAACCTGATCGGCGTCTTCCATCAGCCCGACCTGGTGCTCGCCGATACCGATGTGCTCGATACGTTGAGCCCGCGCGAGTTCAAAGCCGGTTATGCCGAGGTCGCCAAATACGGGCTGATCGACAAGCCGGAGTTCTTTGCCTGGCTGGAAAACAACTGGCAGGCCGTGTTTGCCGGTGGCGCCGCCCGGATCGAGGCGATCGCCATCAGCTGCCAGGCCAAGGCCGATGTGGTCGCAGCCGACGAGCGTGAGAATGGCCGTCGCGCCCTGCTCAATCTCGGCCACACATTCGGCCATGCGCTGGAAGCCGCAACACAGTATGATGGCGCGCGTCTCGTGCACGGCGAGGGCGTGGCGATCGGCATGGTGCTGGCGCACCAGTTTTCGGCGCGCATGAACCTTGCAAGCCCGGACGACGTCAAGCGCGTCGAAGCCCATCTGAGGACTGTGGGCCTGCCGACCCGCATGGATGACATTCCAGGCACCTTGCCGCCTGTGGAAAAGCTGATGGACGCGATTGCGCAGGACAAGAAGGTCAGCGGTGGCAAACTTACCTTCATCCTGACGCGCGGTATCGGCCAGTCGTTTGTCGCCGATGATGTTCCGGGATCGGAAGTAACCGCCTTTCTCAAGGAAAAGCATCTGGGATGAACAACGAGACATTCACGGTTTTCCTGGCGGATTATGGCCCGGGCATCCTGATCATCCTCCTGATGATCCTGCTGTCGGCGTTTTTCTCCGGCTCGGAAACGGCCCTGACCGCAGCATCCCGATCCCGCATGCACACACTGGAAAACAATGGTGACGAGCGCGCCGGGCTGGTCAACCGCCTGATCGAACGCCGCGACCGGCTGATCGGCGTATTGTTGATCGGCAACAACCTTGCCAACATTCTGTCGTCGTCGATTGCCACCAGCCTGTTCCTGCATTTCTTCGGTGCGTCCGGTGTTGCCTATGCGACGCTTGCGATGACCGTCATCCTGGTCATCTTTGCCGAAGTGCTGCCAAAAAGCTGGGCGATCGCATCGCCGGACCGGTTTGCGCTGACGGTCGCCCGGGTGGTCAATATTGTTGTGCTGGTGGTCGGCCCGGTTTCAAGCCTGGTGAACTGGATCGTCCGGCGCATTCTCGGCCTGTTCGGCATCAATCTGTCCTCGGAAATGCCGATGCTGACGGCGCACGAAGAACTGCGCGGTGCCGTCGATTTCCT
The DNA here is from genome assembly GCF_049897905.1 of Pararhizobium sp. PWRC1-1. Taxonomy (NCBI): domain Bacteria; kingdom Pseudomonadati; phylum Pseudomonadota; class Alphaproteobacteria; order Hyphomicrobiales; family Rhizobiaceae; genus Pararhizobium; species Pararhizobium sp. PWRC1-1. Next base: position 176,068 of record NZ_JAFCXE010000012.1, read on the forward strand.
CCACCGCGAAGGCTCCGTCATCAAGGCCGATCGCGACCGGCTCGGGGGTGTTCTCGATCTGGGCGAACTCGAAATCTCCGACATCATGATCCACCGCACCTCGATGCGCGGCATCAATGCCGATGACGCGCCGGAAGTAGCGGTTCGCACCGTGCTCGAAAGCCCCTATACCCGCATGCCGGTCTGGCGCGGATCGACCGACAACATCATCGGCGTCGTGCATGCCAAGGACCTGTTGCGGGCGCTGGCCGAACCGGATGTCGAGCCGGAAAATCTCGATATTGTCCGGATCGCGCAAAAACCATGGTTCGTACCGGAAACCACCAATCTGAAAGAACAGCTCAACGCCTTCCTGCGCCGCAAGGGGCATTTCGCCATCGTCGTCGATGAATATGGCGAGGTACAGGGGCTGGTGACGCTGGAGGATATTCTGGAAGAAATCGTCGGCGATATTTCCGACGAGCACGATATCGAAATCCAGGGCGTGCGCCAGGAGGCCGACGGCTCGATCGTCGTCGATGGCAGCGTGCCGATCCGCGATCTCAACCGTGCGCTCGACTGGAACCTGCCGGACGAGGAGGCGACGACGGTGGCCGGTCTGGTGATTCACGAATCCAAGACGATCCCGGAAGAGCGGCAGGCGTTCACCTTCTACGGCAAGCGCTTCACCGTGATGAAGCGGGTGAAGAACCGGATAACGCGGCTCAGAATCAGATCGGCCGATGATGCAACAATGCCTCCGCTCTCGATGAAAAGCGAAGGCATTGAATGAGGCGTAGGTCGGGTCAGTCTTAACGGCTGCCGATGATGCCGCCGAGAGCACCGCCGAGCAAACCGCCGGCGAAGGCAGCGCCCGCCGGATCCACTCCGCCACTATTGCCCTGGCCTTCAACAGGACCTTCCAGGGTTGCTCCCTCGTGTTGTCTCTTAACGCGCTGCCCAGCCACCTTCTGGCGAACCGGGCTTTGGGCCTTGCGAACAGCAATGGCAGCTTTCTGGGCCTGATACTGGGCGCGGATCTGCGGCATCATCGGATCGGTCTGAACCACAAGGAACATGTGCTGCTGCTGTGTCAGGTAGGTTGTCTCGACCATGCCGTTCTGCTTTTGCCATGCGCCGATTGCTGTGCGTGACCGGGCACCGAGCGCACCATCGGCGCCACCGGTGACATGGCCGAGCGCACCGAGCCGCAATTGCAGATCGATCCTGCCTTCCTTGTCGAGGCTCAGGGCGGCTTCCGTTTCCGGTGTTCCGACGCTGAGCTTGACGTCATCCGGCATGGCGACAGCGGTGCGGACCTGTGAAGCCGATGCTGTTGCCTCGCCGGCCGGGGCGACGGAGGCAACTTCAGTTGTTGCCGTGGCCTTCAGCTGGTCGAGATTGAGCTTGGCAAGGGTGGCAAAATTACCGCTCGGATATTGCTGCAGGTAAAGTTCGTAATGCGCGACTGTGTTGCGTTTGGACGCTTCCTCCCACAGCTTCTGTTCGACGGTCCAGTTGACATCGTTGGTGCCGGCAGACGCTGCTTCACCCACAGGCTTCACTTCAGAGGGCGTAGCGACGGTTGCTTGCGCGGCAGGATCGACACCAATGAAGACTTCGCGGGACAGCGAGGCATTGTGCCAAGGATGCTGTGCGCCACCGGTCGCTTCCGAGACGTCGGCGCGGACCCGCGTCAGGGCGCTCTGGATTTCAAGCCCAGGTGTCGTCAGATGCCGTGCAAGTGCCGTCGTATAGGGGCTGTTGATGCCCTTGCCGTCATAGGCAACGGCGCCGGGATCGGTGGCATAGGCGATCAGCAATCCGCCCGATCCGGCTGTCTGGTTGTTGGCTTGCACCGGTGCCAGACCGACGCCCATCGAGGCGGAGCGGCTGGCCGGCATGGCCTTTGCCAGCGAGCGTGCAAGCGGATTGTCGCGGCAGGCATCCAGAATGATGATGCTGACCGCCGGGTCCGGCGGCAGGGCGGCCAGGAATTTTTCGGCAGGCACCGTGCGGGTCTGCAATTGCGCGGCTTTTTCCAGTTGCGCATCGATCGGCACGAGATAGTTGCGCCCATCGACCTGCAGGCCGTGGCCGGCGTAGTAGACGACGGCGATATCGGCGTCATAGGCGATCTCGGTGAATTGATCGACCAGTGCGCTCATCGCCGTCTTGTCGAGATCTTCGCCCTCGATAACCGTGAAGCCCGCCGTGCGGAATGTTTCCGCCATCAGCTTGGCGTCGTTTTTCGGGTTCGGCAATTCGACCGCATGCTTGTAGGCACTGTTGCCCATCACAAGGGCTACTTTTTTACCGGATGGCGTTGCTGCCGATACCGGACTGAACGTCAGAAACGCAGCGATAAACGCCGCGGCAAGCCCAAACCTCCTGAGCATCACCTTGACCCCTGAAAAAAGAGGCTCCCCGGACAACCTTGAACCGGCTCCGCCTATGAAAATTTTCTGTATGTCGCAATAATGGACGGATCGCCCGATCCGATAATTCTCTCGCCCCACCTACAAGTGTAGATGTTGCCCACAATCTCGTCAATTCGGCAGGAATTAAACCCTTCGGTTTACGTTCGTTGCTTCAATAGATGTTACCTCTAACCTTACCAGCGGGTTGTTTCCCCGGGAACAGCCGGCTCAAGGGCGAGCGCATGCAATCCTGCATCGATTTCGGTCTTCAGAATATCGTTGATGGCGCGGTGGCGTGCAATGCGGCTCATGCCGATAAAAGCGCTGGAAACAATCCGCACCCGCATATGGGTTTCGCCGGTGCCGTCGATGTCCGGATGATGGCCGGCATGCAGATGGCTTTCGTTGACAACGATCAGCCGTTCGGGCGAAAATGCCGCGTTGAGTTTTGTTTCGATGCGGCTTTGAAGCGACATGTTTTGGCCCCGTTTTTCTGGCTTTTCCGTAAGCATCGACCTCGAACGAGCGACCCGTCCGGGATTGCGTTTTGCGCGGTGCAAAATACCTTCACAAAGCCTGCAACATTCCCGTTTGTCAATTCTTGTTGTGGCGTCCGCCACGCCCCATAATTAGCGCCATGAAACTTGATTCAAAATACTTTGACGGGATCCGGACGCGCCGCAAGGTGAACCAGAAACCTGAGCCGATGGCACCCAAGTGCCAATGGGACGGCTGCGAGGAGAATGCGATCCATCGCGCGCCGGTGGGCCGCAATGCCGAAAACGAATTTTTCATGTTCTGCTTCGAGCACGTCAAGGAATACAACAAGGGCTACAACTACTTTTCGGGACTTTCCGACACCGAGATCGCCCGATATCAGAAGGAAGCCATCACCGGCCATCGTCCGACCTGGACGGTGGGGGTGAACAAGAACGCCAAGAATGCACCGCAGCAGTCTCAGCAACGCTCCGGGTCGGCCGGTGCCCAGGCCCGCATGCGCGATCCCTTCGGCTTCGTCGACCAGGCGCGAGCCCGCGCCAACCGGCAGGAACCGCGGCTGCGCAAACTGAAGACATTGGAGGCCAAGGCCTTCGAAACGCTCGGTCTGCATGCCAATGCGACTGCGGCAGATGTGAAGACGGCGTACAAAGAGCTTGTAAAAAAGCATCACCCCGATGCAAATGGCGGAGACAGGGGATCGGAAGAGCGTTTTCGCGCCGTGATCCAGGCATATCAATTGTTAAAACAGGCTGGCTTCTGCTAGGAACCCGTTTTATTACGGTCACACTTTTATAAAGGCATAGACGGGAACGCCCCCGCCGTTCGAGTCAAGGGGCTTTACCGTGCTGGAGACATGATGAGCAAGGTAGACCTCGATATTTCCAACCTCCCCGATACGACAGTTTCCGTCCGTGACGTTTTCCGTATCGACACCGATCTGCGCGTGCCGGCCTATTCGAAGGCCGATGCCTATGTGCCGGATTTCGATCCCGACTATCTCTTCGACCGCGAGACGACACTCGCCATCCTCGCCGGTTTTGCCCATAACCGCCGCGTCATGGTGTCCGGCTATCACGGCACCGGCAAGTCGACCCATATCGAACAGGTCGCCGCTCGCCTCAACTGGCCCTGCGTGCGCGTCAACCTCGACAGCCATGTCAGCCGTATCGATCTCGTCGGCAAGGACGCCATCGTCGTCAAGGACGGCATGCAGGTCACTGAATTCAAGGACGGCATCCTGCCTTGGGCCTACCAGCACAATGTCGCGCTCGTCTTCGACGAGTATGACGCCGGCCGCCCGGACGTGATGTTCGTCATCCAGCGCGTGCTGGAATCGTCTGGCCGCCTGACGCTGCTCGACCAGAGCCGCGTCATTCGCCCGCACCCGGCATTCCGCCTGTTTTCGACGGCCAACACCGTCGGCCTCGGCGATACGACCGGCCTCTATCACGGCACGCAGCAGATCAACCAGGCCCAGATGGACCGCTGGTCGATCGTCACCACGCTGAACTATCTGCCGCATGACAACGAAGTCGATATCGTCGCTGCCAAGGTCAAGGGCTTCACCAAGGATCGCGGCCGCGACACCGTCTCGAAGATGGTCCGCGTTGCCGATCTCACCCGTGCAGCCTTCATCAACGGCGACCTGTCGACCGTGATGAGCCCGCGTACGGTCATCACCTGGGCTGAAAACGCGCATATCTTCGGCGATATCGCCTTTGCCTTCCGCGTCACCTTCCTCAACAAGTGCGACGAACTGGAACGGGCGCTGGTGGCGGAACACTATCAGCGCGCCTTCGGTGTCGAGCTGAAGGAAAGTGCTGCCAATATCGTGCTCGAAGCCACGGCCTGATCGATGGCAGGCCGGGGCGACAATTCGAAAGCAAGGCCGGCCGGTGTCGTGGATGTGGAGCCATTCCGCCGCGCACTGACCGGTTGCATCCGTTCGATTGCCGGGGATTCGGAAATCGAAGTCGTGTTTGCCAACGAGCGTCCGGGTCTTGCCGGCGAGCGCGTGCGGCTGCCGGAAATCTCCAAGCGGCCGACGCGCCAGGAGCTCGCGGTTACCCGCGGGCTCGGCGATTCGATGGCGTTGCGCAAGGCCTGCCACAATGCCCGTATCCACGCGACGATGGCGCCGCAGGGTGCTGATGCGCGCAGCATTTTCGATGCTGTCGAGCAGGCGCGCGTCGAGGCGATCGGTTCGCTGCGCATGACTGGCGTTGCCAGCAACATTACGTCGATGCTGGATGAAAAATACGCCCGGGCCAATTTCGGCAACATCGACCGCCAGGCGGATGCCCCGCTCGAAGAGGCGGTTGCCCTGATCGTGCGCGAAAAACTGACTGGCCAAAAGCCGCCGGCCTCCGCCGGCCAGGTGCTGGACCTCTGGCGCGATTTCATCGAGGAAAAAGCTGCCGGCGACATGAAAGAACTGTCTGCCACGGTCAATGACCAGCAGGCGTTCGCACGTGTTGTGCGCAATATGCTGACATCGATGGAGATGGCCGAGAAATACGGCGACGACGATGTCGAGCCGGACGACCAGGAAAGCCAGACCGACGAGGACCAGCCGCGCAGCCAGGAGCAGGATGAAAACAGCTCCGATGAGGATGCTGGTTCCGACGCTGCCCCCGCCGACGAGAACGAATCTGCCGACGAGCAGATGGACGAAGGCGAAATGGACGGCGCCGAAATCTCCGAAGAGGAGATGTCGGACGACGGCGAGGATGACAGCGAAACGCCAGGCGAGGTCAAGCGGCCGAGCCACCCCTTCGACGATTTCAACGAGAAGGTCGATTACGGCGTCTTCACCGAGGAATTCGACGAAACGACCACGGCCGAAGAGCTGTGCGACGAAGCCGAGCTCGACCGCCTGCGAGCCTTTCTCGACAAGCAGCTGGCCCACTTGCAGGGCGCCGTCGGCCGTCTGGCCAACCGGTTGCAGCGCCGCCTGATGGCGCAGCAGAACCGTTCCTGGGAATTCGACCTGGAAGAGGGCTATCTCGATTCGGCGCGGTTGACGCGCATGATCATTGACCCGATGCAACCGCTCTCCTTCAAGCGCGAGAAAGACACCAACTTCCGCGATACGGTCGTGACGTTGCTGATCGATAATTCCGGCTCCATGCGCGGCCGGCCGATTACGGTCGCCGCCACCTGCGCGGACATCCTTGCCCGCACGCTGGAGCGCTGCGGCGTCAAGGTCGAGATCCTCGGCTTCACCACCAAGGCCTGGAAGGGCGGACAGTCGCGTGAAAAGTGGCTGGCCAGCGGCAAGCCTCAGACGCCGGGCCGCCTCAACGATCTGCGCCACATCATCTACAAGTCCGCTGACGCCCCGTGGCGCCGCGCGCGCCGCAATCTCGGCCTGATGATGCGTGAAGGCCTGCTGAAGGAAAACATCGACGGCGAAGCGCTGATCTGGGCGCATAACCGGCTGCTCGGCCGCTCCGAGCAGCGTCGCATCCTGATGATGATTTCGGATGGTGCGCCGGTCGATGATTCCACCCTGTCGGTCAATCCGGGCAACTATCTCGAGCGCCACTTGCGCGCCGTTATCGAGCAGATCGAAACGCGCTCGCCGGTCGAACTGCTGGCGATCGGTATCGGTCATGACGTGACGCGCTACTATCGCAAGGCCGTGACCATCGTCGATGCCGACGAACTGGCCGGGGCGATGACCGAGCAGCTGGCGTCGCTGTTCGACGACGAGAGTTCCCGCCGCCGTGCATCCTCTGGGCGCAGGCGTGCGAGCTGACAATATTATCTGGCCGGGACATCCTGTGTCCCGGCTTTGCTCGCCTATTGCTTGCCGATTTTTCCGGAGCCGCTTTGCGCTCCATGCCGGCATGCCGGAAGGACGTCTTTTGAAAGCGACACTGATTCAGGCCGCCGCCTTTTCCCTGTTCCTGGCCGTCGCGCCCTCGGCTGCGGCACCGCTGGCGCCTTCGGAACTCGTTCCGGTGAAAAGCCGGCAGATCGAGAATTTCAAGATTGGTTCGGACCAGAAACTGTTCGGCAAGCTGGAGTTTATCGGTGGTATCGAGATGTCGTCGTCGAACGCCCTGCTCGGTGCGATCTCGTCAATCCGCTTTCGCCCCGACCGGAAATCCTTCCTCGCGATCATGGATACCGGCCATTGGGTCGAAGGCGAAATCGAGCGCGACCAGAAGGGCCGGCTGGCGGGTACGAGCGAGCTGACGGTCACTTCGATGATCGATGCCAACGGCCGGTCAGAGCAGGTCAAGGAGCGCATGGACTGCGAGGGGGTGGCGTTGCGCGACGGCGCGGTCCTCGCCAGCTATGAGGGGCTCCACCGCATCGATGTCTATCCGTATCCTGGCTTTGCCCAGTCCGGGCCGATCGCCACTTTGCCGATTGTCATCCCGCCGAAGTCGCTTCGCCGCAATCGCGGCCTTGAGACCATTGCTGTTGCGCCACAAGACGGCCCGCTTGCGGGCGGAGCCGTTGTGGTTTCCGAGCTGAGCTTCGACACGAACGGACATCTCCTGGCCGCCGTCCTCGATGGTCCACGCAAGGGTATTTTCGGTGTCGTTCAGAAAGCGCCTTTCGCCATCACCGACGGCGCGTTCCTGCCCAACGGTGACATGCTGATTCTGGAACGCCGCTTCAGTTTTGCCGAGGGCATCGGCATGCAGATCCGCCGCATCAAGGGCGACGATATCAAGCCCGGTGCGGTCGTCGATGGTGAAATCCTGCTGAACGCGGACATGGGCTACCAGATCGACAATATGGAAGGTCTGGACGTCGTCGCTGAACCCGGCGGCGACATCCGCCTCATCCTCGTTTCCGACGACAACCACTCCATCCTCGAGCGCAACCTGATGCTGGAATTCCGGCTTACCGAATAGAATCACGCGCAAAGAAAACCCGCATCACGGTGTGATGCGGGTTCGATTTCTTTATGCTGCTCTGGGGTCAGGCGTTTGCCTTTGCCCCCGGCATAGGCTTGATCACGTTCATCAGTGCGCCATAGGGCAGCAGCATCACCAGGCCGACGATGATCTTGACACTGAGGTCGCCGAGCGCCCAGGAGATCCAGCGTGGCGCTTCTGCCGTCATGACGCCGAGGATTGGAGCGCTTTCGAGCGCGAAAGGATCGTTCGGGCCGAAGACGACGAAGAACGCGGCAAAAGCGAACGAGAAGAAGATCGCCGTATCGAGGAAGGAGCCGAACAGCGAACCGACCAGCGGCGCGCGCCACCAGCTCTGCGTCCGCAGCTTGTTGAACACCGAGATATCCAGAAGCTGGCCGAGCAGGAAGGCAGAGCCTGACGCGATCGCGATGCGCGGCGTGGCCACCAGCACCGACAGGATGATAGCGACGGCAAAACCGGCGATCACCACCTTACGGGCAGTACGCGGTCCGAACTGGCGATTGGTGAGGTCGGTGACGAGAAAGGCGATCGGATAGCTGAAGGCCCCCCAAGTCAGAAGATCATCCAGTTGCATGCCGGCGATCGAGCCGGGCAGGGGGTACTGCACCAGGAAATTGGAGGCCACGACCACAAGGGTCATCAGCGCCACATAGGTTAGGAACGTGCGGTTTGTCAGCATTTTTTTATCCTGGGGTATGCCACCAGTTGGAGTCATCTGAATCCACAGCTTACCGCGCTTTGAGCCCGGCAAGCCGCGAACGGTTTACTGTCGCCATTACACGAGAAAAAGGCTCGCCGGTTGCCCTGGCAAGCCTTTTAATTTGTAGAGCCAAGTGCGCCGATTAAGCGGCGATAGCGACGGCTTCCGCCGTCTTCTTGACGATCTGGCGGCGCAGCAGGCGAGCGCGCATCGACAACTCGACTTCGTCAGCCTTGATCAGGAATGCGTCGAGACCACCGCGGTGTTCAACCGAACGCAGGGCTGCGGCCGAAACGCGCAGACGGTAACGCTGGCCGAGCACGTCGGAAATCAACGTAACCTGGCACAGGTTCGGAAGGAACTTGCGCTTGGTCTTGTTGTTTGCGTGGCTCACATTGTTGCCCGACTGGACGCCCTTGCCGGTCAATTCGCAACTACGGGACATGATGCACCTATTTTCGTTTCGCCTTCGGTCCATGCGTTGGCGGGCCATAAGCCCAGGCCGCATTCCGTTGGCCATGATTGGAAAGTTGCGGTTCTATAGTCAGCGAGAGCCGCGGCGTCAAGCCAAACCTTCGTTTTCCGGGAAAAACTCTTGAGAAACGTGGGGTCTTTCAAGCCGGAGAAGCCGATCTGTTTGGATTCTCTTGGCCGGTATACATCTTTGCTACGACCAATTCCACTTTATTGGTCCATGGGTTAAGGCTTGGGGCAAAAGCGGGTTTCCCGGCGCAGAAATGCCGCAAACCCGCCGTATCGCCTAAGGTTACATGAACGGACGTGTCGCGTGAGCGAAAATGGAAGGGCACCTGGAATGAGCTGGCGCATCGGTATCTCGGCGCTTCTGGCGTTTGCCACGGCAACGTTTTCCACAGGCAGGGCTTATGCTGTCGATGTGACGCATAATACGGATTACAGCATCTCGCTTGCCGGCCTGCCGATTGCAAAGGCATCGTTCCGCACCGCGTTGAACGACAAGCGCTATACGATTTCCGGGACGATGAATTCCGCTGGCCTTGCCGATATCTTCGCGCAGACCTCGGGCGAAACGTCGGTATCCGGCGTCGTCGGCCGGGAACAGCTGAGCGCGTCAGAATATCGGGTCAAGTATCAGACCGGCAAGAAGGGCCGGGCGATCGACGTCCAGTTCCGCGACGGCGACGTCGTATCCGCCTCGATGAAGCCGCCGCGCAAGATCCCGAAGAACTGGGTGCCGGTCACCAAGGACGATATGCGCAATGTCGTCGATCCGCTGTCGGGCCTGATCTTTCCGGCGGATACGCGGGTCTGCCCGAAAAGCGTGCCGATCTTCGACGGCGAATCGCGCATGGACCTGAAGCTTTCCCCCAAGGGCACCCGACCCTTCAAGACGGAGGGTTTTCAGGGCGATGTCATCGTCTGCGGCATCAAGTTCGTGCCGAAATCCGGCTTCCGCAAGGGCCGCGATGACGTCGATTATCTGCGCAAGCTGGAAACCATGGAAATCTGGTTTGCCAAGGCCGATACGGTGAATGTATATGCTCCGGTCTACGTCCGCATCCCGACCAGCTACGGCCCGGTAACCATCTGGGCAACGCGGTTCGGCAGCTGACATTTCCATTCGGGCGGGGGGCATGCGCATGAAAGTCAAGGCAACGCTGATCGGCTTTTCGGCGATCCTGATGTGGTCGCTGCTGGCGCTGTTCACGGCAGCCTCCGGCACGATGCCGCCCTTCCAGCTTTCGGCCGTCTGCTTTTCCATCGGCAGCATTCCCGGCCTCATCGTACTGGCGCTCAAGCCTGAGCGGCTGGCGCTGCTCAAGCAGCCCGCAAAGGTCTGGATCGTCGGCATTGCCGGGCTGTTCGGCTACCATTTTCTGTATTTCACGGCGCTTCGGAACGCTCCGGCGATTGAGGCCGGGCTGATCGCCTATCTTTGGCCGCTGTTGATCGTCGTCGGCTCGGCACTTTTGCCGGGTGAACGGCTGCGCTGGTATCATGTTGCCGGTGCCATTTGCGGCCTTGCCGGCACGATCCTGATCGTGGCGCGCAATGGCGTTCAGTTCGATGATGCCTATGTCATGGGCTATAGCGCGGCTCTCGCCTGCGCGTTCACCTGGTCCGGCTATTCGCTGCTGACCCGGCGGTTCGAGGCGGTCTCGACGGATGTCGTCACCGGCTTTTGCCTGGCAACGGCGGCGCTGTCTTTTTTCTGCCATCTCGGCCTCGAAACAACAGTCTGGCCACAGACGGCAACGCAGTGGATCGCGGTTGCGGGTCTCGGCCTGCTGCCGGTCGGCGCTGCCTTCTACGCCTGGGATTACGGTGTGAAGAACGGCAATATCCAGATCCTCGGCGTTGCCAGCTATGCCGCACCGGTTCTCTCGACGCTGGTATTGATCGCTTTCGGCTTTGCCGAACCGTCGTGGCGCATTGCGCTCGCCTGTCTGTTTGTGACGGGTGGCGCGGTTCTTGCGGCCAAGGATATCATCTTCCGAGACCGCTCGAGTTCCGTGCAACCGGCCGAATAGGCTCAAGCTGCCGGCGGATGCCAGTCTGCGGGGGCCATTTCGAACGCCGAAAAATCAAAGCCGGGCGAAACGGTGCAGCCGACCGGCGTCCAGGCTCCGAGCGAAGTCGCCGATTGCCACCCGTTGGCCGGCACCACGGCCTGCGGCAGTTCCCCGATCAGGATGTTGGAACCGAGCGTGACGGTGGTGGCCGGTTTGCCGTCTTCGGCGATGCTGAGCGCTAAGGGTGCACCGGTATAGAAGTGCCAGACCTCGACCGCATCGCGCACGCGGTGCCAGTGCGAGCGTTCCCCGCGCTCCAAGAGATAGTAGATGGCGGTCGAGTGGCCACGCGGACCGCCCGCTGTGTCCTTGAACGTCTGGATATACCAGCCGCCTTCCGGATGACGTTGCATTTTCAGGGTCTCGATGATCGCCTGGGCTGATAGCGCAGTTGAACGTCCATCAGAAATTATCCTTGCGCTTGCGGATTTCGGCAAAGACTTCGGCATCCGATGCGTCGTTCATCTGCAGATGCGCCCTTATGGCGGCATCATGCGGCCGCAGGAAGGGGTTGGTGGCCTTTTCCAGCCCCAGTGTCGTCGGCGCGGTAAAGCTGCCCTTGGCGCGCAGGGCCTCGATTTCGGCCATACGGGATTTGAGCGCCGCGTTGTCGGGATCCACGGTCACCGCGAAACGGGCATTCGAGAGTGTATATTCATGGCCGAAATAGACCACCGTATCATCCGGCAGCGCCATCAGTTTCTGCAGCGAGGTCCACATCTGCGCAGGGGTGCCCTCGAAGAGACGGCCGCAGCCAAGCGCAAACAGCGTGTCGGCGGAAAACAAGAGCTTGTCTTCGGGGAAATAGAAACAGATATGCCCGGCTGTATGCCCCGGTGTCTCGAAAACATGCACCGGATGGCCTGCGAACTCGAAATCGCCGCCATCGCCGATGGTCATGTCGATGCCGGGAATTTTCGTGGCCTCGTTTTCCGGGCCGATGATCGTCGCCTCATAGCGCGTCTTCAGTGCCAGGTTGGCGTCCACGTGGTCGGGATGATGGTGGGTCGTCAGGATATGCGTCAGCGTCCAGCCACGGCGTTTCAGCGCCGCCATGATGGCTGCTTCCTCGGGCGCGTCGATCGAGACGGTGGCGCCGCTGTCCGGATCGTGGATCAGCACGCCGAAATTATCGGTGCGGCAGGGGAAGAGTTCGATGTCGAGATTGGCCATGAAGGATTTCCTGCGGAGGGCGGCGGTTGTTAAGGCGAATGTAGTGAGCGCCGCCTTGAAGTCCACCCGTTCCAGTCTAACATGAGGGTATGCACGCAGATATCGTCGATCTTCGCCAATTCTATCATTCCCGCCTCGGGCGCTTTGCCGAACAATCGATCGGTATGGCGCTGTCGTCTGTGTGGGCGAGGTTGCCGGAAGAGCGCCTAGTCGGGCTTGGCTATGCAGTTCCCTATCTCGATCGCTTTCGTGCCGATACCGAGCGCACCTTTGCCTTCATGCCGGCGGGCCAAGGGGCGGTGAACTGGCCTGTCGCCGAACTCTCCTCGACAGCGCTGATCTTCGACGAGGAATTGCCGCTGCCCGATTCGTCGATCGACCGGGTGTTGATGGTGCATTCGCTGGAATTCGCGGAAAACCCGCGCGAGACGATGAAGGAGCTCTGGCGGATTCTGGCACCGGGTGGGCGCTTAGTGATCGTCGTGCCGAATCGCCGCGGTGTCTGGGCGCGCATGGAACACACGCCCTTCGGTTCCGGCCGGCCCTATTCGCGCGGGCAATTGACCGCGCTTCTGCGGGAAACCAACTTTACCCCGGGGGCCTCTGCTGAAGCCTTGTTCTTTCCGCCATCCAAACTGAAGATGATCCTGAAGATGCGCCAGGCTTTCGAACGTATCGGCCGGTCGCTCTGGCCGGTGTTTTCCGGGGTCATCATCGTCGAGGCACAGAAACGGCTCTACCAGGGCCTGCCGGTCGCCGCCCGCGCCTCGCGCCGCGTCTTCGTGCCGGTACTGGCGCCACAGGGTGTGCCGACGACGCGGGAAAAGCCGCTGGGGCAGGCGCATCGAATCGAATTGTGACGCCGCGCCACACTCGACAAAAACCCGCTGCACCGGTATTGGCTGAGCGTCATTTCCCTGTCGCCGAAAGCTGATCCCATGAGCACAGACATCCAGAGCCCCACACCACGCCCCGGTATCCTTGATATTGCCGCTTACGTGCCGGGCAAGGAGCATGCGCCGGGTGTCGCCAAGGTCTACAAGCTGTCTTCGAACGAGACCCCGCTCGGCCCGAGCCCGAAGGCCATCGAGGCCTTCCAGAAGGCGGCTGCCAAGCTTGAAATCTATCCGGACGGCCAGGCGATCGAGCTGCGTGAAGCCATCGCCTCCGTTTATGGCCTCAACACGGCCAACCTGATGTGCGGCAACGGCTCGGACGAACTGCTCGGCCTGCTCTGCCACGTCTATCTCGCCCCCGGCGACGAGGCCATCATCACCGAGCATGGTTTCCTCGTCTACAAGATTCAGATCATGGGCGCTGGCGCTACGCCGGTCACGGTGCCTGAGAACGATTGCCATGTCACCGTCGATGCCATCCTGGCCGCGGTAACGCCGAAGACCAAGATGGTTTTCCTTGCCAATCCAGGCAATCCGACCGGCACCTATGTCCCGGTCGACGAAGTGCGCCGCCTGCAGGCCGGCCTGCCGAAGAACGTTATCCTGGTTCTCGACGCTGCCTATGCCGAATATGTCCGCCGCAACGATTACGAAGCCGGCCTCGAGCTGGTATCGTCCAACCAGAACGTGGTGATGACCCGCACCTTCTCGAAGATCCATGGGCTTGCAGCGCTTCGCGTCGGCTGGATGTATGCGCCGCTTGCCATCATCGATGCACTGAACCGGGTGCGCGGGCCGTTCAACATGAATGCGCCGGCGATTGCCGCCGGTGCCGCCGCAATCCGCGATCAGGCGTTTATGGCGACTGCTCTTGAGCACAATTCGCTATGGCTCGGCAAGCTTACCGACGCGTTCTCCGCGCTCGGTCTGCGGCTGACGCCGTCGGTCACCAATTTCGTGCTGATCCACTTCCCCGATATCGACGGCAAACGCGCGCCGGAGGCGGACGAATTCCTGACCAGCCTCGGGTTCATCCTGCGGGCGGTGCGCGGCTATGGCCTGCCCAATGCGCTGCGCATGACAATCGGCTCGGCGGAAGCCAATGAGGGCGTGATCGCGGCGCTGACCGAGTTCATGGGGCAACCTTGATGTCAGGTGGCGTGATGGCAAAGCAGTTCGAAACCATCGCGCTGATCGGCATCGGCCTGATCGGCTCGTCGATCGCCCGCGAGATCAAGGACAAGGGCCTTGCCGGGTCGGTCACGATCTCGACGCGCAGTGAAGCAACGTTGAAGCGGGCAGAGGCACTGAATCTCGGCGACCGCTATACGATATCGGCCGCCGATGCGGTCAAGGATGCCGATCTGGTCATCGTTTCGGTGCCGGTCGGTGCATCCGGCGCTGTCGCGGCCGAGATCGCGCCTCATCTGAAGCCGGGTACGATCGTCACCGACGTCGGCTCGACCAAGGGCTCGGTGATTGCCCAGATGGCGCCGCATATGCCGCCGGGCGTGCATTTCATTCCCGGCCACCCGATCGCCGGTACCGAATATTCCGGCCCGGATGCGGGCTTCATCGGCCTGTTCAAGGGCCGCTGGTGCATCCTGACGCCACTGCCGGATACCGATGAAACGGCCAAGGCCAAGCTGCGCACCTTCTGGGAAACGCTGGGCTCGATGGTCGATGACATGGACCCGGAACACCACGACAAGGTTCTGGCGATCGTCTCCCACCTGCCGCACATCATCGCCTATAACATTGTCGGCACGGCGGACGATCTGGAAGCCGTGACCGAATCGGAAGTGATCAAATATTCCGCCTCGGGTTTCCGTGATTTCACGCGTCTTGCGGCGTCAGACCCAACCATGTGGCGTGACGTCTGCCTGCACAACAAGGATGCGATCCTTGAAATGCTGTCGCGGTTTTCCGAGGATCTCGCCTATCTGCAGCGGGCGATCCGCTGGGGCGACGGCGACAAGCTGTTCGACCTCTTCACCCGCACCCGCGCCATCCGCCGGTCAATCGTCCAGGCCGGCCAGGATACCGACATGGCTGATTTCGGGCGGCATGCGATGGATCAGAAGTAGGCGGGCTACCACATATGCCGCTTTGCCCCTCACCCTAGCCCTCTCCCCGCAAGCCGGCAGAGGGGACGACGCAGATCGCCGCTTGGTCCTTCGCCCCGTTTACGGGGAGAAGGTGCCCGACAGGGCGGATGAGGGGCTACTTGCGTTACAGCGAAATAATCGCCCCCATCAAAGCTGCGGCAATTCCCCAATCGGAAAGAACGCCAAAAACGCAATTCCATCGCGCACATTGAGCTTGACGGTCGCCTCGTTCTTGCCGTCGGCCAGCGCCGTCAGCATGTTGGCGATATTGTTGACCATGACGGTGCCGTCCTCGTCGGTGAAGACCTTGACGAGGTTCTGACGCCAGCCCTCGATATTCTTCATGGTGACGCTGAATTCTCCCGAGATCAGTCCCTGGTCGTTGACGCTGAACGGGCCGGAGGCGGTGGTGACCATGCCGTTGCCGAGATCGAGTGTCAGGTTGCGCATCTCGCCCTTGGTGCCACGCAGCGCGTCCGGCTTCCATCCGCCTCTCTGCATCAAATTGGCGCGATCGATGACTGTCATGTCGGCGCTGGCGTTGACGGGCGGTAGCAGGCTCAATCCGTTGTCCAGTTTCAGATCGAACGTGTCGACGCTGAGGGCGGCGTCGAGATCGGGGCCGTTCTGGCGGAAATGGGCCTCGCCATGCCCGGCATTGAAGATGACCTTGTGGGTGTCGCCCGGTGCAGCATCATCTTCGAAAGCCGGCAGCATCGCCGTGCCGGCCAGCTTGTCATAGGTGAGCGAGGTGCGGTTGAGGCCCGACAGCGTTGCCTGCACGCTCGCATGCATCAGTTCCCAATCGGCAGAGACGGTCATGCCAGGCGAGATGCGGATTTCCGCCGGGCCGTCGAGCTCGATGATGGCATGGCCCGGCCTGTAGACTTGAGCTGCCGAGCGCAGCGCGCCGAAGGACGCCGATGCGCCGCGTGCCGTGTCATCGAGGCGCACGCCGTCGCAGAACAGGCCGATGCGGAAGGGAAAGCCCCGCACGTTCAGGGCGTCGCATTCCGCCGATGAGCCGCCCGCGTTCTTTTCGGTGAGAAAGGCTGCCAGCCGCGTCTCGATCTGGTTGGCGGCCAGAAACCATGCGCCGGAATAGACGATCAGGAACAGCACGATGCCGATCGCCAGCCGCCTGATTTTCCGGCTACCGGCGGAGGGGGCGGCGATATCTGCTGCGGTCATGGTCTGCTCCGGGGTCTGTCGATCATGCGCGGTGGTGCGACACGAGAATTCTGGTCTGCCGATCTGGCTATCCACGGTCGCATGCGCTCCAATATCGTGCAGGAAATCGATTCCGATTGCCGGGCAGATGCGTTAGGAAAGCACCAACGTGGTCTGTCCGCCGCTCCTGACCCCGTTTTGTGGCGCCGGGATGGCATGGATGTGAATGGCAGTGGATATGGACGATTTTTGGGTGTTTGGCTACGGTTCGCTGATGTGGAACCCCGGCTTTGCCTTCGAAGACAAGATGACGGCACGGGCTTTCGGCTACCGGCGCTCGCTTTGTGTCCGCTCCTTCGTGCACCGGGGAACCCCGGAACGTCCGGGCCTCGTGCTCGGTCTCGACCATGGCGGCTCCTGCAGCGGCATGGCGTTCAAGGTAGCCTTGAAAGACAAGGATGAGGTTGTCGGCTACCTGCGCGAGCGCGAGCTGGTCACCCATGTCTATCTTGAGCGCACCATGCCGGTGCTGCTTGCCGACGGCCGCCGCGTCCCAGCCCTCACGTACACGATCGACCGCGCCCATCTGCAATATGCCGGGGCGCTGAGCGCCGAGGATGCGGCTGCAACCGTCGCAGTATCCCATGGAAAATCAGGGCCGAATACCGAATATGTAATGAATACGCTCGCCCACCTGAAGGAGATGGGTATTCGTGATCATTGGCTGGAAGACGTGGCTGCCATCGTCGAAAGAACCAAGCTTCAGGCCTGAGCCCCGAGCTCCTTGAGCTCTTTCAGACGCTGTACAGCCGTCGGCGGCAGCGGCACATGCGGATTGTTCTTCACCGTTTCCACCAGCAGCGCATCGCTGGCACTTTCCATCACATCGACCAGCCTCTTCAGGAACACGTCCGGATCGAGCCCGGCCTCGATCGGTGGCAGAATCTGCACCTTGAAGTGACCGGGATAACGCAGGAACTTGCGGCGCGGCCAGAACAGGCCCGGGTGCATGACAACGGGCACCACCGGCACGGTCAGATCCCGATAGAGCCGGGCGATACCGTATTTGTAATCAGGCGGGGCACCGGCCGGCCGGCGTGTGCCCTCCGGATAGATGATCAATTGCCGGCCTGTCGCCATCTCCTGTTTGGCGCGCTCCATCACCGCCGCCATCACCTTGCCGCGGGCGCCGCGATCGACTGCCACCATGCGCTGCTTTTGCACGTACCAGCCGAACAGCGGAATCCAGGATAGCTCGCGCTTGAAAATGAAAAACGGGTCGGAAAGCCACGGCAGCAGCGCATAGACGTCCCAGAACGACTGGTGCTTCGGCGCGAAGATGTAGCCGCCCTTGGGGATGTTCTCCAGTCCCTCGATCTCGAACGTCGTGCCGACGATGACCCGGAACAGCCAGTGATTGCTGCGCGCCCAGTTCTTCGGAACGAACCAGGCCGTCTTGCGCGGCGCCAGGAAATAGAACGGCGTCATCACGACCATCTGGAGGATCAGATTGATGTAGAACACGATGTTGAACAGGACTGAACGCAGGATGATCATCAGGCGGGCTTTCGCAGCAAAAAGGTTAGCCCGCTGCCTACACGAATATTTCGGCAAGGAAAACAGCTGGGTTTGCGAGATTAAGCGCAGTGCCTATTTACTGGTGCTGCCAGCGTCCTTGGTTTCCGTGCGTAATCCACTTGCCGGATGGGCACCGAGTGCATCGCGCGCCGACGCGATCGTCAGCTTGACATATTCCAGCAGGATCGTCTTCAGCACGATCGGATTTGCCAGCCAGTTGGTGCTCTTCAGATCGGAATTGACCACCGGATAGGCGATGAACTCAATTTCCGGGTTGGCCCGGCGCAATTCGAGCAGGCTGCGCGGCATATGGTAATTGTTGGTGACGACCAGAATGCTGCGGTAGCCGTTGTCGCGGATCCAGTTGGCGGTTTCGTTGGCATTGCCGATCGTATCGATCGCATCATGACCGATATCGACGCAGCATTTGAACAGGTCGGCTGAGCTCTGGGTATTGCGGCGGATCTGCCCGCCTGTTGTCGAGGGGTGGACGCCCGAGATCAGCAGCCGTTTTCCGGCTCCGTTTTTCAGCAGATCGACAGCCTGGTCGATCCGCTGGAAGCCGCCGGTCAGCACAACGATGGCGTCTGCCTTGGGATTGGCCGGCGGCTGAAGAGAGGCAACGGAATCGGCGAAATAGAGGAAGCCGGCAGCAGCCATTCCGGCAATCAGCAGAAGCACGTAAAATGTCAGCCGCACGATCCGGCGGCGCAGGCTCACATGCCGCCGCACCAACGTTCCCCTCTGTCGTGTCTCGCCGCTGTCGCTCATTGCTGTTCCGGCCGCTCCGCTAGGACCAGGACTGATTCGGATTCTTCAATAGAAGCAGATTGCGGCAACGGATGGATGCAAGACAGCGCAATCATGACAATCAGGTCTGGTTGCCGTCGATGCGGGCCGGATCTGACCGGATCAGATCGATTTCGTAGATTGTCCGCATCACCGTGAAACGGGCCGTCAGCGTCGTCAGAAGCGCGATGACGATCATGATGGCGGCAATACCGAGATAGCCGGAATAGCCGATGGAGAAGCTGCCGAACATGGCGTTCGTCTGGTCGCTCTGGGGCGTGGCCAGCGAACGCGATTGCCAGAAGCTTGCGACTGCAAAGCAGGCTGCAGCCAGCAGGCCGCCGGCGCCGGCGCCTTTCAGGCTGATCTTCAAAAAATGTTTCTGGAATTCCGAGGCGACGAAGCCGGCTTCGGCACCGACGAAATGTAGCACCTCGACGATGTGGCGGTTGCCGGAAAGCGTGCCGCGCGTGGCAAAGACCACGGTCAGAACCATGGCGGAAAACACCAGCACTAGCACGCCCGTACCGATCAGCGCCGTCGTATGCGCCATGGCCACCAGCCGGTCGACCCAGGTGCGGTGATCGTCGAGATAGGCCTGTGGAATGGTTTCCGTCAGCATCGCCCGCATGGCGGCAAAGTCGGGCGGGTTCTGCTCGTCGATGGTGATGATCACGAGGCGCGGCACCGGCAGATCGTCGAGATCAAGCCCGGCCCCCAGCCACGGCTCCAGCAACCGGGCGGTCGCGGCCTTGTCGACGATGGTGCCATTGGTGGTGCCCTCGAAGGTCAACGCGAGATCGCGGGCGTCGGCCAGCGCCTTTTCCATGTCGAGGTTTTCGTCCGGCTTGATCTGGATGGTGATCTCGCGGGAAATCTGGCTCTCCCAGCTTTGGGCCGTCGAGCGAACCATGCTGACGGCACCCAGCGTCAGGCAGGCGAGGAACGCCATGATGGCGATGACCAGCACCAGCGCATTGCCGGAGACGTTTCCCGGCGGCACGATCGGCGCGGTCGGGCGGACACGCAGCGAAGCCTTGCGCTCCTGCGGCGCGGCCTGACCGGCGCGGTTGCTGGCGGGCGCTTCACTCATAGATATCGAGCCGCCCCTGGGAAAGGATCATCCGGCGTGCTTCGACCTGATCCATCAGCGAAAGATCGTGGGTCGCGATGACGACGGCGGTGCCGAGCCGGTTGAGTTCGAGGAACAGGTTGAGCAGGCGGCGCGCCATCGGCGGATCGACATTGCCCGTCGGCTCGTCGGCCAGCAGGATCTCCGGCCGGTCGATCAAGGCGCGGGCGATGGCGGCACGCTGCTTTTCGCCGCCTGACAGAACCGGCGGCAAAACATTGATGCGCTCGCCCAGCCCGACCCAGCCGAGCAGTTCGAGGACATCGGAGCGGTAGGACGATTCGTCCTTGCCGCGTACCCGCAGGGGCAGGGCGACATTCTCGTAGGTGGTCAGATGATCGAGCAGCCGGAAATCCTGAAAGACTATGCCGACGCGGCGGCGCAGCATCGGCAATTCGTCGCGCGGAATGGTCGAGATGTTGCGGTCGAACATGCGAATGAGCCCGCGCGTCGGCTGCAGCGATAGAAACAGCATCCGCAGCAGCGTGGTCTTGCCGGCACCGGAAGGGCCGGTCAGGAACTGGAAGGACTTTTTGGGAATGTCGAAGGTCAGGTCGCGGAGGATTTCCGGGCCCATTCCATAGCGCAATCCGACATTTTCAAAATGAATCAACGGGTCAGTGTCCAGCTTCTCTTCAATCCAGTCTGCCACGTCTTCGCGGCGGGCTGATGGCCCTTGTTGCAGCATATAGCGCAGCATTCGCTGTTACAGCGCCAACATGGTTAAACAGTGGTTAATTTTGCTTGAAAACAGGCCGTCTCGGCGGCGCCGTTTTCGAAGCATTAACCATTTAGGTTTACGTCTGGGAAAGGTTTGTTTCAATGCCCGAATCTGGCCTGCTGATGCCTTGGGCATTCTGGCGCGGCCGAGGTGGCTGCGAAGGAGAGACAATGAACGCTTTCCGCTCCAACGGGACTGCAACCCGCATGGATTTCCTGCCGCCGGAGCGCCGGGGGCGTGCCGCTTCCGAAAAGGGCGTGCCGCATCGCACCGATATCGTCGATGCCGAATTCGAGACCGTCGCGCCGCATGGGCGGCGCAACGTCTATCCGGTTTTCAACGATAATCGTGCTCGTTCGGCGGCCCCGCCGGCGCAGAGCCCTCACCGTGTTGCATCGGTGCTCGGATGGGCGGTGAACCATTTCGAGCGACTGCTCCAGACGGCGTCCCCTAAGGCGTTTGCCGTCCTCGTCACATGCCTGTGCGCTCCGGTCTTCCTGTTGTTTGCTGGCTTTTCCCAATATCAGCCAGCCATTGCCTCGGTGCCGGCATTGTCGATCAGCGATGTCACCACGTCGCTGAACGATGCCAACGGCATGAAGATCCTGTCGGTCTATGGCGCGGTGAAAAATCACTCCGATGTGCCCAAGGTCGTTCCCACGCTCCTGGTCGATGTGATTGCCAACGGCCATCGGCGGACGGCCACCCGGATCGATGCAGCGCAGCCCGCTCTTGCTCCGGGCGAAAGCCGTCCATTCTCGACGCGTCTTCTACACACAGGTGGAAAACTGCCCGGCGTCGCGGTTTCCTTTGGCCAGCCGGGTGATTCGGCGCCCTGACTGTGCTAAGCGGCTAGCTTCCGGAGGCATAAAACGCAGTCTCCACTATCGTTCTGGAGACTATCCTTATGCCCGTCGTCCGTGGAAAAAACATTGATCCGCTCTATACCGCCGAGGTGATCGCGGCGCGAAACGTTGAAATGGCCGAGCAAATCGTCAAGGGACCGATCAACGACCTTTTGGTCATTGCCGTGCTCAAAGGCTCGTTCATCTTCGCCGCCGACCTGATCCGGGCGATGCACACCGTCGGCCTTGCGCCGGAAGTCGAATTCATCACCCTGTCCAGCTATGGCACAGGCACGGTGTCGCAGGGCGTCAAGATCATCAAGGACATCGACAGCGACGTGCATGGCCGCGATGTTCTCCTGATCGATGACATTCTCGAGTCAGGCCGCACACTGCGCTTTGCCAAGGAACTGATGCTGGAGCGCGGCGCGAAGTCGGTGACAATCGCCGTTCTTCTCGACAAGAAGGTCAAGCGCCAGACCGATCTCGAAGCGGATTATGTCGGCTTCGAATGCCCCGATTATTTCGTCGTCGGCTACGGCATGGATGTGGCCTATGCCTTCCGCGAACTGCCTTTCGTCGGCATCGTCACCGGTGACGCCGAATAATCATTCGGCTGTGGAAAGCCTTTGATCTGGCATCCGCGTTTACGGAAAACAAACAAAACTCTGGTGGTGTTGGCCTGCAGCCTGTGCTGCGGGTCGGGGACAAGCGTCCCTGCAGAGCTGTTGCCGAAACGGAGGCCATGATGGCGAAAATCCTGATTACCGAAGATGAGGACGGCCTGCGCCGTTTCGTTGCCCGCGCTTTGCAGCTGGACGGTCATGAGACCGTCGAGGCGGCTGATGGTGCCGAAGGCCTCGCTTGCCTTCAGGGCGAAAGCTTCGATCTGCTGCTGTCCGATATCCGCATGCCGGTGATGGACGGCATCGAGCTTGCCCATCAGGCATCGGCAGCCTTTCCGGCGCTGAAAATCCTGTTGATGACCGGCTATGCCGAACAGCGCGAACGAGCCGACAACCTGACCGGCAAGGTCATCGACGTCGTCTCCAAGCCGTTCACGCTGCCCGATATCCGCAAGGCTGTTGCCGTGGCATTGGCGGCTTAAGCGCAGCCCTTTTCATTTTGGAATAGCCCCTCATCCGGCCTGTCGTCCCCTCTCCCTGGTTGCGGGGAGAAGGTTAGGGTGAGGGGCAATGAACAGCCTGTGAGCGTTGTTTTTAAGTGAATGCGCCTCCGACATCGGCCTCACCTTATATCCAGCAACCGCTCCAGATATTGCCGCTCCGTCTCCGGTGATGAATTCATGCCGAGACGGCGGCGGATTTCGTCGAGAATTTCGCGGGCGCGCTGGGTGTCGATCTCGTCTGGCACCTTCACCTGGCCGCCAAAATCCTGCCCGGCATTCTGCTGGCGGCGGCCGAGCGGGTCGCGGCCGTTCTGGCCGTATTGCGGCACGCCTTGACCTTGCCCTGGGCCCTGACCCTGGCTTTGCATCTGCTGCATCATATCCGACGCGCCGTCACGCAGCGCCTGCAGCGCCCGGCCCTGGTTGCCGACGGCCTGTTCGCCTTGTCCCTTGCCAAGAGCGCCTGAAGCGCCCTTCATCTCGCGGCCGGCCTCGCCAAAACCCTTGCCGGGCTTGATGCCCATGCCTTCAAGGCCCTTCTGCAACTCGCCGAGCTGCTTGCCGAGTTGGTCCTGCTGCGCCTGCATGTCCTTCAGCGCCTGCTTCAGCTCCTCCGCCGTCATGTTATCGAGCGGACCGGGCTGCTGAGTATTGCTGTCCTGCTGCTGGCCGGGCTGCGGTGGCATGTCCTGCCCGAACAGTTCCTGGTCCTCGCCATCCAGCGGATCGCCGCGCTGCATGCGGTCGCGCATGGCCTGATCGTATTTGAAAGTCTCGTCCATCAGCCGCTGCTGCTCCTGCATCAGCTGGCCGAACTTGTCCATCTGCTTGCGCATCTCGCTGTTCTCCTGGCCCTGCTGCTGTTGCTGCGGCCGGCCGGCCTGGAGGTTGTTCATCATGCGCTGCATCTCGGACAGCATCTGGCGCGCCTGATCCTTGGCGCCGGATTTGGCGAGGTTCTCGATCTGGTTCATCATCTTTTCCAGATCCTGCTGACGCAGCAAATTGTTCTGGTTCGGATTGGCCGCCACCTGCGGGTTCTTTGCCGCCTGCTTGGCCAGCGCCTCCATGTAGTCCTTCATAGCATCGCGCAGTTCCTGCATCAGCTTGGTGATTTCCTCGTCCGATGCGCCCTTTTCCAGCGCCTCTGACAGCTTCTGCTGGGCATCGCGCAGCCGCTTGTCGGCCAGCGCCATGTCGCCACCTTCGATGCCGAGCGCGATATCCCAGAGATAGCCTGCCGCATCGCGCAGCATGTCGTCATTGCGCGCCAGCGCCATGCGGGTACGGGCCGACTGCAGCAACAGGAAATGCGTCAGGTTCGGGATGGTTTCGTCCGGGCGGACGGACAGGGCGTCGTTGAGATCGATGGCGCGCGGCAGGTCGTTCGCGTTGAGCGCAAACACCTGGCGCTCTTCGGCAACGGCGTCTGCGAGCGGCTCGAAGAAGGGGCGGGCAGGCAGGATCATGTCCTGCGGCACGCTGCGGCCTTCCTGACCGGCGGCATCCCTGGCAACCAGCGTGACACGGACGCGTTTTCCCGACAGTGGATGCTCACTGAGGTTGCGGCTGGTCAGGCCCTTTGCCTCGCGCGCATTGCGTTTGGGCAGGTCGAGACGATATTCCGGCAGTGGGTACAGCGGCCGCGCGTCGGCTGCCTGCTTGTCCAGAGGGACGATCTCGGCCCAGGCATCCTGAATGCCGTAGTCGTCCTTGGCTGCAAAACCGATTTCAAGCGCAGCGTTGACGGTCGTGTGTGGAATGCCGTCGAAGGCGATATCCGGAACGCTGTCCGGGATCACCGTGAAGGCCCATTGTTCGCCACCGACGGAGAGCGAACCGTCCTTGGTGATTTTCATCATATGGGTGTTGCTGCCGGGTTTTGCCGGATCAGCGGGCGCTGCTTCGGCGACGGCCTTCCCGTCCTTGCCGGGCTTTGGGGTTTGGGCCGCGATGACCAGCGGCTGGGCCGCGCCGTTTTCCAGATAGGTAACCGGCGCTTCCTGGCCGCCGCTGGTAATGCGCACGGTCAGTTCGCTGAACTGCGGGATGCGCAGCGGCTCGGTACTGTCGGTTGCCTGCTCCGTGCCTTGCCGGCCGGTGAGGAAAACCGGTGCCCGGCCGGTATAGGCCGGCGGCGTCACCCAGGCGTCGATGCGGATATCCGGGGTGGCGGCGATCTGCTGCGGCGGGTGGAAGGCATCTGAAATCAGGCCGGCCTTGTTGGAATAGGAATAGGCAAAGGCGACGCAGGCAAGCAGGACCGGAACGGCGCGCAGGCCGTAGCTGTCGGTGCGGGCAATGTCCGGTTTCGGCAATCCTGCTTCCAGTGCGCCGATCATCCGCGCCATGCGCGTCTGATGTTCCTGCCACAGAGCCAGGCCGAAAGCGCCGCTGGTGGCGGGTTGATCGTCCTGGACGCGGATGGCCTGATGCGGCAGGGCGTTGCGCTCCTCCAGCATCCGGTCGGCTTCGGTATTGCTAGGAATGCGGATGCGAAGCAGCGGGATCAGAAGGATGATGAAAGCGGCTGCGAAGGCAACAAGGGTGGCCACATGCACCCAGCCGGGGACCGCGCGGAAAAACCCAAACCAGGTCACGGAGAGAAACAGCAGCACGGTGGCCATGAGCGGCAAGGCGCGGGGTGCTGCCTGCTCGATGACGAGAACGAGGCGCGCAAGCGTCCGCTTGACTGCAAGGCTTCGTATAAAACCTGCCGCCGCCGTCGAGCTGTCCCGCCGGATTTCCGTCATCCGTTCCCTTTCAACGTTTGAAACGTGCCTTTGAAGGATAACACTCTTTGTGGCGAAGACGAGGGCGGCAACGCAATCGTGATCGATTTCACTGCGTGACGCGGCTCTGTCAACAGCGGCAGGTGGGCCGCCGCCGATCTCTCGTCAATCGAGCCAGTCAGGCACCGAATCGAGACCGATCAGGTCTTCATAGGTCGTGCGCGGACGAATCACATGGAAACGATCGCCCTTGACCAGCACTTCTGGCACCAGCAAACGGCTGTTATAGGTGCCAGCCTGCACCGCCCCATAGGCGCCCGCGGTACCGACCGAGATCAGGTCTCCGGGCTTCGGCATGGCCATTTCCCGGTCGAGTGCCAAGTAGTCGCCGGTCTCGCAGACCGGGCCGACGATATCGGCCTTGATGCGCGGCGCGTTGGCGGCCGATATGCGTACCGGCTGGATCTCGTGATAGGCCTCATAGAGCGTCGGGCGGATCAGGTCGTTCATGGCGCCATCGACGATGACGAAGGTTTTCGAGCCGCCGTCCTTCACATAGATGACTTCCGTGACCATGATCCCGGCATTGCCGACGATCAGCCGGCCTGGCTCCATGATGATCTTGCAGCCGAGTTCGCGCAGCTGGTCCTTGACGATCGTGGCATAGGCATCGGGCAGTGGTGGCGGGTTATTGTCCGTCTTGTAGGGAACGCCAAGGCCGCCGCCGACATCGACATGAGCGATCCTGTGGCCATCGGCGCGCAGCGTGTCGACCAGTTCGCGCAGCAGCTTGAAGGCATCGGCGAAGGGCTGCAGCTCGGTGATCTGGCTGCCGATATGCATATCGATGCCGGTGACCTGAATACCGGGCAGGGTCGCGGCATGGGCATAAACGGCGCGGGCGCGTTCATAGGCGATGCCGAACTTGTTTTCCTTCTTGCCCGTCGAAATCTTCGCATGGGTCTTGGCATCGACATCCGGGTTGATGCGGAAGGAGACATGCGCCTTCTTGCCTTCGCGCACGGCGCGGGCATTGAGCACTTCCAGTTCCGGCTCGGATTCGACGTTGAAGCAGTAGATGCCGGCGTCGAGCGCCAGGTCCATTTCGGCGGCCGTCTTGCCGACGCCGGAAAACATGATGCGGTTTGACGGAATACCCGCTGCCAAGGCTCTGCGCAGTTCGCCGCCCGACACTACGTCGACACCGGCGCCCAGACGTCCGAGCGTCTTCAGCACCGCCTGGTTGGAATTCGCCTTCATCGCATAGCAGACCATCGCGTCGATATCGGCGAAGGCCTTGGAGAAGACCGAATAGTGTCGTTCCAGCGTTGCGGTGGAGTAGCAATAGAACGGTGTGCCCACCGCCTTGGCGATGTCGATGACGGAGACGTCTTCCGCAAACAGAATGCCGTCACGATATTCGAAATGGTTCACGAGTGTGCCCTGTTACAGGAGGGGGTCGAGGAGGAAGGGCTTGCCCTGCGCTTCATCTTGTTTTTCGACGCTGCCGGGTGCCGCTTTGGTGTTGACCGGCGCGGAGGAACCCGGGCGATCGAGATCGCCCTTGCGGCCGCAGCCGGACAGCGTCAGGCCGGTTATGGCAAGGGCTGAAAGCAAAATGGTGGTGTTTCGTGACAGCATCGATGGTTCCCGGTCCGGGCAATCAGCCCTTCTGCGCAAATTCGTCAAAACTCATATCGGCTTTTCAGGGCATTGTGCACCCTGAATCTTATGCTCAATTGCGGGTGCGCCACCAGGCGATCTGCCTGCGCACTTCGCTCGGAGCTGTGCCGCCGAAGGATGTGCGGCTGGCAACCGAGGCCTCGACGGTCAGCACGCCGAACACCTTGTCGGTGATGTCCGGGTGGATCGCCTGCAGGTCTTCAAGAGAAAGCTCGGCCAGTTCGCAGGACTTCTGCTCGGCCAGCGCCACGGCGCGGCCGGTGACATGATGGGCGTCGCGGAAAGGCAGGCCCGCTTCGCGCACCAGCCAGTCGGCAAGGTCGGTCGCGGTGGAGTAACCGGAGCCGGCAGCAGCCTTCATCCGGTCCACCCGGATCGTCATGTCGCGAACCATGCCGGTCATCGCGGCAATCGCCAGCTCCAGGCTCTCGGCCGAATCGAACACCTGTTCCTTGTCTTCCTGCATGTCCTTGGAGTAGGCGAGCGGCAGGCCCTTCATGACGGTGAGCAACGCGATTAGCGAGCCGTTGATACGGCCTGTCTTGGCGCGCACCAGTTCGGCGGCGTCCGGGTTCTTCTTCTGCGGCATGATCGAGGAGCCGGTGGAAAAGGCATCGGACAGGCGCACGAAGCCGAATTGCGGCGTCGACCAGATGACGATCTCTTCGGCCAGCCGCGACAGGTGCACGGCGCAGATCGAGGCGATCGACAGAAATTCCAGCGCGAAGTCACGGTCGGACACAGTATCGATCGAATTGCGGGTCGGCTCGCGGAAACCGAGCGCCTTGGCGGTCATGTGGCGGTCGATCGGAAATCCGGTGCCGGCAAGGGCGGCGGCCCCGATCGGGCTTTCGTCCATGTGTTCGATGGCGTGGCGCACACGCTGCCTATCGCGGCCGAACATTTCGACATAGGCCATGCAGTGATGGCCGAAGGTGACGGGCTGGGCCGTCTGTAGATGAGTAAAGCCGGGCATTACGGTTTCGGCATGCTCTTCGGCGCGGTCGAGGAAGGCAGCAATCAGGCCTGTCAGCATGCCCTCGCATTTCTGCAGCTCTTCCTTCACCCACAGGCGGAAATCGAGCGCCACCTGGTCGTTACGCGAGCGGGCGGTGTGCAGGCGTCCGGCCGCCGGGCCGATCAGTGCCGCAAGCCGCGCTTCCACGTTCATGTGGATGTCTTCGAGCTGGCGGGAGAATTCGAACTGGCCGCTTTCCATCTCTGACAGGATCGTGTCGAGACCGTGAACGATCTTGTCTTTATCCTCTGCCGAAATGATGCCTTGATGGGCCAGCATGGTCGCATGCGCCATTGAGCCGCGGATGTCCTGGGCGAAAAGCTTCTTGTCGAAGCCGATCGAGGCATTTATCTCCTCCATGATCGCCGCCGGTCCTTGAGCAAAGCGACCGCCCCACATCTGGTTGGAGCTTTTGGTTTCAGAAGTGCCGTCAGCCATGAAGATGCCCGCCCTGGAGAATGACCCGTTTTGGAAAATGAAGTAAACGACAGACAAAAACGCTTTCCGCCTGCCAGACTGGTGATGATCGCTGCCCTCGGAGGGCTGATCGCCGGTGCGGCAGCGGTATACGTCAGGGAAAGCGGGTCTGGCAATGGTGTGGCGGTGGAAACCGCCGGTGCAAAGACCTGCGAAGCGGCAAAAGACAAGGTCGCAGCCATCACGCCGTACCTCAAAGGTCAGGTCGCCGCCATGGCCCCGGTCAGCGAGCCCCGGCAGCTGTCGGGCTTGAATTTCAAGGGCAAGGACGGAAAGGAGCTGACGCTCGCCGATTTCGGCGGCAAGACCGTCCTCCTCAATCTCTGGGCGACATGGTGCGTGCCCTGCCGGGAAGAGATGCCGGCCCTCAACGCTTTGCAGAAAGCCGCGGGCAGCGACACGTTCGAAGTCGTGGCTGTGAACATCGATATCGGCGATGATGAGAAGCCGACGGCATTCCTCAACGAGACCGGTGTGCACGAGCTTGGCTATTACCGCGATGCGTCGATGGGCGTCTTCAACGCTTTGAAAAAGGAAGGCCTTGCGTTCGGTCTGCCGGTGACGCTGCTGATGGATGACAAGGGCTGCCTGATCTCGTCGATGAACGGGCCTGCCGCGTGGGACAGCGACGATGCCAAGGCGCTGGTAAAGGCCGCAACCGGCGGGGTCTAGGTTTTCGCTCAAGCGCCGGTGCGCAATCCGGCCGGCTGGAAACGCTGCCGGTATTGCGCCGGGCTAAGACTGGTGATGCGCTTGAACAGGCGGCGAAAGAAGGTCGGGTCTTCGTACCCGACCTCGGCGGCGATGCCGTCAATGCTGTCGCGGGTGGTTTCCAGCATCTGCTTGGCTTCTTCGATGCGGATCGCCTGCACATAATCGACCGGGGTATAGCCGGTCGCCTTGGTGAAGCGCCGCTTGAAGGTTCGTTCGGCTAAGCCGGATTGCTCCACCATTTTCGTCACCGGGTTCGGTTTCGGGTAGTGATCGGCGATCCAGCTCTGGCTTTCAGCGATGACGGCATCGTCGTGCTGGCGCGGGCGGGTCATCGCGGCAAAGGGCAATTGTCCGCCGCTGCGATCCCCGATCAGAAAGATCTTTGCAGCGCGCATCGCCTCCGCCGATCCGCAATAGCGTCCGATCAGATAGAGCGACAGGTCCTGCCAGGACGATGCGCCGCCGGCGGTCAGCAGCCGGCCCTCATGGCCGCTGTCACAGAGAATGCGGTCGGGCCGGAACCGAACGGCCGTATAGCGGTCGCGAAACAGTTCGGCCGCACTCCAGTGCGAAGCCGCGTCGCATCCATCGAGCAGGCCTGCCTCGGCAAGCAGAACCGAGCCACTGCAGGTCGAACAGACCAGCGCACCTCTCGCAAGGGCTGCCTGCACCCAGGCGATTTCCTCCGTCCACCTTCCTTCCGGACTGCCCCGAAGCGGCAGTTCGATATCGCAGACGATCACGACATCGGCGTCATTGTCGTCCGCAATGGCTGCTTGCGGCGTAATCGGAACACCGATGACGGACGTGAACGGTTCGTCGGACTTCGAAACGATGCGCGGGACAATGTCGCGAACCTTCTCCGTTTCACCGGTCAGCTGCGGCCAGATTTTTCCAACTGAACCAAGCACCTCATAGAGGCCATAGACCGCCATAGGCGCTGTTTCCGGCAAGACCAGAATGCTGACGCGCAGTGGAGGAGGTGTGAACTGTTTTGGAAACATCTTGGCAATTTGGCACGTATGCCCCGGTTTTGTCCATCCTGCCACTCAAGCGCCCGGCGGCGAGCGGCTAGGGTTCCCTTGTCTTCAACAAGCCCCAAGGGAATAAGCCCATGATTATGCCAAACATTGATCACGCTACCATCATTCTTGAACGCAGCCTGACCGCTACCCCATCGGAGGTCTTTGCCGCCTGGTCAAACCGCGAGGCGCTTCTTGACTGGAGCGCGCCGGGGGATGGGTGGGACATGGCCTATCGGGCTTTCAACTTTCGCGTCGGCCATACCGATGTCCTGACATTCGGCCCGGTCGGTGCGGAGCCGTATGTCAACACGGTCCACTATCACGCCATTCGCGCCGATCAGTTCATCGTCTACTCAAGCACGGTTTCGCACGAAAACGGCCTGCTTTTTGCAGGCATGGTCTTGCTTGAGCTCGTTGAGACGGCCAGCGGGACGGATTTCAGGCTGACCGAGACGGGCTTCTATTTGGAGGGCGACAGCCCGGAAGGCCACAAGGAGGGCTGGGCCGCGATGCTCGATGGCTTGACAGCCTATCTCGGCCGCGCAGGCCGGGCCGCCTGAAACTAGCTCATTCGCAAGGAAGGACTTTAAGATGAAATACTACTATTCTCCGGGCACCAGCGCGCTGGCAGGCCACATCGCCCTTCTCGAAGCCGGGTTTGAACCGGAACTGTTCAAGGTCGATATCATGACGCACACGATCGACCGCACGGGGGACTATCTCGCCGTCAATCCGAAGGGTTACGTGCCGCTTCTGGAAATCGAAGCCGGCGTGCCGCTGACGGAAACCGTGGCGATCCTCGACTGGATCGATCAGCACACTGCAGGCCATGAAGGGGCAAGGGGAACGGAGCGGCATCGTCTGCTCGAGACGCTGGCATTCCTGTCGACCGAGGTACAGAAACCTTTCGTCTTCTCGTTCTTCCTGCCGGGCGACGAAGCGGTTGCGATGCTACGCGGCATGGTCGAGGAGCGTTTCGTTCTGATTGCCGGACAGATGACGGAGCGGTATGTGCTCGGACCCCGGTTCAGCGTCGCCGATGCTCTGCTCTATGTCACCCTGCGCTGGGCGCGGATGATCGAGATGCCGGTTCCCGAAAGGTTGCTTGCCTATATCGCCGATGTCGAGGCACGGCGTACGGTTCAGCGCGCGCTGTGGGAAGAGGGGCTGATCTAGCCTTGGTTCCTCCCCGCCGGAGCGGGGTCAGGCACTCATGAGGAAAGTGACACGGCTCTTGTTTTTCGGTGCGGCTGTGGCGATGCCATTCGTTGCCATGGCAAGAATCGTGGCGGCGGGAACCGGGCGGGAATAGACGAACCCTTGTCCCTCTCGGATCCCCAGCTGCAGCAGCGCGGTGATCTGCTCCTCCGTCTCGATCCCCTCGGCAACGACGATCATGCCGAACTTCGTTGCCAGTCCGGCCAGCATTTCCACCAGTTCCGACGATTTGCGATCAAGCGTGACGCCATCGACGAACAACTTGTCGATCTTCAGGTAATTGGCACCGAGCGCATGGATGGCGGACAGGCCGTTATGGCCGGTTCCCGCATCGTCGATGGCGACGCGCATGCCGGCATCGTTGAGCTTACTGGTGACGATGGCTGCACGTGCCTTGTCGGCAATGGCCTGCCGTTCAGTGACTTCGACGACTAGGGCGCGGTGGGGAAGGTTGAAGCGGGTGGTGTTGTAAACCAGGCTCTCAACAAAATTTTCCGTCAGATACTGGTCTGGCGTCACGTTGAAGGTCAGCTTGAGCTGGGTTTGCACCTGGAGAAGCCCGCCAAGCTGATCTCCCGCCTGCCGCAGCAGTTCCATGGTCAATCGTTCGATCCGGCCGCTGCTTTCGGCCAGCGGAATGAAGGCCAGCGGCGGGATCATCGTGCCGTCCGGTTTGATCCACCGGGCCAGCATTTCAAAGCCGAGAAGTTTTCGGTCCTCAAGATCGAAAATCGGTTGGAAATACGGCTGGATCTGGCCACTCGCCAAGGCCCGGTCGAGTTCACCGAGAATGGACGTGTTGCGCATCACGCCGCGTGCCGCCAGAAAGCCGAAGCCAAGGCCAAGGGCCACCGCAATCGCGGCCAGCTCCGGTGACACCGTCTGGTTCCATTGAGCAAGAGCGGCCGCATCGACCCTCATGCTGAACGTGATGGGATATTTGGCGGACATCTCGTCGAAACTGACGAGATTGGCACCCTCGGTGGACCATTTTCGCTCTGGACGATAGCTGGCGAAGGACGAGCCGTCCGCAAGGGTCAATCGCATCAGCGCGCTGTCGCGCAGTTGTTCCGGCAGGATGGCGAAGAGCAGGCCACCGGTTGCGAGAATCTCGGTTAGGTTTTCGTCCTGCCCGTATTGCCAGCGCACGCCCAGCCCCGTCCAGCCGGGAAAGCCAAGCGAGAACAGCGAATAGCCTGGGCTTTTGGTGCGGTTGCGCTTTGCACTTGCGATCGACTGCTCAAGCGCTTCGTTTTTTTCGTCATAGCTCCAGCAGGTGCCGTCCTTCGTTTCCAGCCGGATGTTCTTCATGATGCTGGAGCCGTACAACGCCTTGCTCATCGCCATCGGATCGACGGTTGCACGGGAGGTGCTGCGATTGACGATGACGTCGCTCATTTTCATGGTGGCGGAATCGATCGCCAGCTCGGTGCGTGCCACCGTATCAATGGCGAGCTGCCGCAACTGTTTCTCGTTCCAGGAGGTGATGAAGGCTGAGTGAACGTAATAGAGGACGCCGACGAACAGGCCGGTAAAACACAGCATGAAAGCTGCGAAGCGTAGTCTGCGCTGAACTGTCATGGCCCGGCCTTTTGCTAAGGCTCGGACCGTGAACGAAACAGGTTAAAATCGGTTGAATGGTTCTACCGCTGATTTAGCAGGTGAAGCGCTTTAGCGTGTCGGAACGGGCACTTCGCCACGGTAGTCATAGAAACCGCGGCCGGATTTGCGGCCGAGCCAGCCGGCCTCGACATATTTGACCAGCAGCGGGCAGGGGCGGTATTTGGAATCCGCCAGCCCGTCATGCAGCACCTGCATGATTGACAGGCAGGTGTCGAGCCCGATGAAATCGGCGAGCTGCAACGGTCCCATCGGATGGTTGGCGCCCAGCTTCATCGCCGTGTCGATGGCATCGACGCTGCCGACACCTTCATAGAGCGTATAGATGGCCTCGTTGATCATCGGCAGCAGGATACGGTTGACGATGAAGGCCGGGAAGTCTTCGGCAACGGTGATCGTCTTGTCGAGTGAGGCGACGAATTGTTTGGCAGTGGCGAAGGTGCCTTCTTCGGTGGCGATACCGCGCACCAGTTCGACCAGCTTCATCACCGGCACCGGGTTCATGAAATGGATGCCCATGAAGCGTTCCGGCCGGTCGGTCGCGGATGCGAGCCGCGTGATCGACAAAGAGGATGTATTGGTGGCGAGAATGGCGTCGGCCTTCAGAACTGGACAGATCTGGCCGTAGATCTTGCGCTTGACGCTTTCGTCTTCGGTGGCTGCCTCGATCACCAGGTCCATCGGCGACAGATCATTGATGTCGGCGGAGCCCTTGATCAGCGACAGCGCCTTCTTGCGCTCCTCGTCGGTCAATTTGCCGGAGGAAACCTGACGTGCCATGTTGCCGTTGATGGTTGCAAGGCCGGCTTCAACGCGGTCGGCCGAAATGTCGTAGATATGCACCTTGTAGCCGGCCGAAGCCGATACCTGGGCGATGCCGCAGCCCATTTGTCCAGCGCCAACAATTCCGACATTCTTGATCATCGAACCGATTTTCCATCATCCATACGAAAGGCCGATCGCGCTTCCGTTCGTGCAAAAAGCAAAACGCCCGGTGAGGCGAGGTATTCGCATGTCAGTGATAAAGGCATCGCGCCCACTTTTCCAGCCTTTATTCATGGTGGAAGTGATTGTGGGTTAAGGAAAGACGTTGCTTCTAAAACGAAAAACGGCCGCGCAGGGGTGCGCGGCCATCAGTAGCCTTGTCAAAAAGATCAGAGTGCTTTTTCAAGCTCCGGCAGGATCGTGAAGAGATCACCGACGAGGCCGTAGTCGGCGACCTGGAAGATCGGGGCTTCCTCGTCCTTGTTGATGGCGACGATGACCTTCGAGTCCTTCATGCCGGCCAGATGCTGGATGGCACCGGAAATGCCGACGGCGATATAGAGCTGCGGCGCAACCACCTTGCCGGTCTGGCCGACCTGCCAGTCGTTCGGGGCATAGCCCGCATCGACCGCAGCACGGCTTGCGCCGACGGCAGCACCGAGCTTGTCGGCCACCGGCAGGATGACTTCCTGGAACTTTTCCGCAGACCCGAGTGCGCGGCCGCCCGAGATGATGATCTTGGCCGACGTCAGTTCCGGACGATCCGACGAGGACAGTGCGTCCTTGACGAAGGTCGAGAGACCGGGGTTTGCGGCAGCCGAGATGGTTTCGACCGAAGCCGAGCCGCCGTCGGCAGCCGAGGCAAAGGACGCCGTGCGCACGGTGATGACCTTCTTGGCCTCGCCCGACTGTACCGTCTGGATGGCATTGCCGGCATAGATCGGCCGCTTGAACGTGTCGGCCGAAACCACTTCGGTGATTTCGGAGATCTGGGCAATGTCGAGCAGGGCTGCGACGCGCGGCAGGACGTTCTTGCCGGTCGAGGTGGCGGCCGAGATGATGGTGTCATAGGACCCGGCGAGCGATAC